>JBFJJV010000019.1:0-29299 GCA_041635265.1 Panacagrimonas sp. | reverse complement strand
ATATTATGTGGACGGGGAGGTGGCAGGACGGCTCGGCGTCATCGGGCCGACCCGAATGGCTTACAGCCGGATCATCCCTCTGGTTCGGCAGACGGCCAGGCTATTCAGCGCCGGGTTTCACGAAGAAAATTAAGATGGTCAGGTAATACATTAAAAAGTAAAGGAAAATTATTTTCATTTTGTGTTGCAGCTCAAGCATGGTTTCCATTCGCATTGCGCTGGCCAGCCTCACGCCCGGGGGAAAAGCGCATTTTCGTAAATCGACCTCTTGAAAAGCCAAGGCTTGCCCGCAGTTAGCTCCTCTCCACTCATATGACTGCGAATCACATGTCTGCAAGCCCTGATCCCGAAGACGCTGTGCCCGAAGAGGCGGTTTCCAATGAACAAAAGACCGAGCAGGCTGCTTCCGAGCAAACGTCAGAGTCCGAAGCGACTTCGCTATCACCCGAGGTGAAAGTCGCGCAGCTTGAAGCCCAGCTTTCCGCGGCCAAGGATGCCCAACTCCGGGCTGTTGCAGATATGGACAATCTGCGCAAGCGCCTGGAGCGTGAGATTGTCAGCGCGGGCAAGTACTCAGTGGAAAAATTGCTCGGTGAACTGCTCGGCGTAGCGGACAGTCTGGAACTGGGTCTCGCCGCTGCCGATAAGCCAGAGGCCGCGGTCTCCAGTCTTGTCGAAGGCATGCAGCTGACGCAGAAACAACTCAGCGCCACTCTGGAAAAGAACGGCGTTACGCCGGTTGATCCGACCGGGCAACCCTTCAATCCGGATCTGCACCAGGCCATGACCATGCAGCCCTCGGACGAAGTGCCACCCAATCACGTGCTGCATGTGATGCAGAAGGGTTACCGGCTGCACGATCGCACACTGCGACCGGCAATGGTCGTCGTGGCAAAGGCGCCAGAAGCGGCGTCCTGAGATCAGCCCTTGAAATCCGGGCAAATGCCAGCAAATAACTGACATCAACGAATCTTTTTTACCAATATCTTTTGAAAGGCTGAGACACCATGGGCAAAATCATCGGAATCGACCTCGGTACCACCAACTCCTGCGTGGCGGTACTCGAAGGCGGCAAGCCAAAAATCATTGAGAACAGTGAGGGCGAGCGCACCACCCCCAGCATCGTGGCGTATGCAGACGATGACCAGGTCATCGTGGGTCGTTCGGCCAAGCGCCAGGCAGTCACTAACCCGCATAACACTTTGTTCGCGATCAAACGCCTGATCGGCCGACGTTTCGAAGATGGCGTTGTGCAGAAAGACATCGACATGGTCCCCTACAAGATCATTAAGGCGGGCAATGGCGATGCTTGGGTGCAGGTCAAGGACAAGAAGATGGCGCCGCCGGAGATTTCTGCGCAGGTCCTGGCCAAAATGAAGAAGACCGCCGAGGACTATCTGGGCGAGTCGGTGAGTGAGGCAGTTATCACCGTCCCGGCATACTTCAATGACTCGCAACGTCAGGCGACCAAGGATGCCGGCCGCATCGCGGGCCTCGAAGTCAAGCGCATTATCAATGAGCCCACGGCCGCCGCACTGGCTTTCGGCATGGACAAGGTCAAGGGTGATCGAAAGATCGCTGTGTACGATCTGGGTGGCGGTACTTTCGACGTGTCCATCATTGAAATTGCCGAAGTCGATGGCGAGCACCAGTTCGAAGTGCTATCCACCAATGGAGACACCTTCCTCGGGGGCGAAGACTTCGACATGCGCGTCATCGACTATATCGCCAGCGAATTCAAGAAAGAGCAGGGCGTCGACCTGAAGAAGGACCCCTTGGCCTTGCAGCGCTTGAAAGAAGCGGCTGAGAAAGCCAAGATCGAATTGTCCAGCACCACTCAGACCGACATCAATCTGCCGTATGTAACCGCGGACGCCTCGGGTCCGAAACATCTGGCCATGAAGATGTCTCGTGCCAAGCTCGAATCACTGGTCGATGAGTTGGTCCAACGCACGATCGCCCCTTGCAAGATGGCCTTGAAGGACGCCGGTCTGAGCGCCAGTGAGATCAATGAGGTCATCCTCGTCGGCGGCCAGACGCGCATGCCGAAGGTGCAGGAAATCGTCAAGGAGTTGTTTGGTCGCGAGCCGCGCAAAGACGTCAACCCTGACGAAGCCGTTGCCGCCGGTGCAGCTATTCAAGGTGCCGTGTTGGCTGGCGACGTGAAAGACGTGCTGCTGCTCGACGTCACGCCGCTGTCGCTGGGTATCGAAACTCAGGGCGGCAAGATGACCAAGCTGATCGAGAAGAACACCACGATCCCAACCCGCAAGGCCGAGACCTTCACAACCGCGGAAGACAATCAGACCGCAGTGACGATTCAGGTCTTTCAGGGTGAGCGCGAAGTTGCTTCTGCGAATAAGAAACTGGGTCAGTTCAACCTGGAGGGCATCGTGCCGGCACCTCGCGGTGTGCCGCAGGTGGAAGTCGCGTTTGATATCGATGCCAATGGCATTCTGCACGTCTCTGCCAAGGACAAGGCAACTGGCAAGGAGCAAAGCATCCGCATCACCGCTAACTCCGGCCTGAGTGAGGATGAGATTGCCAAGATGGTCAAGGATGCTGAAATGCATGCTGAAGACGATCGCAAGTTCAACGAACTGATCACCGCCCGTAATCAGGCTGATCAGCTGATTCATGGTGTCGAAAAGTCTCTGGCGGATCTCGGTGACGAGGTTCAGGAAGATGAGAAGACGAAGATTAGCGAAGCGGCTGATGCTCTGAAGGAAGCAGTCAAGGGCAGCGACAAGGACGACATCGAGGCAAAGACCAAAGTCCTCGCCGAGACTTCGGCAAAGCTCGCAGAGCGCGCCTATGCCAAGGCCAATCCGGAGGGTGGTGCAGCGCCCGGAGGCGCGGCCGGCCCTGAGGACTCAGCTGGCGACGATGTTGTCGATGCTGAGTTCACAGAAGTGAAGGACGACGAGAAGAAGTAATGAGTGTCCCGAAAATCGGGAAAGGGAACCAGTGAAGGCGCTTCGGCGCCTTCACTCCTTTTTATCAGTGTTGTTTCACTTTACCGCCTCCCTGACACGTACTACCGACTCCTATGAGCAAACGCGACTACTACGAAGTTCTCGGCGTATCCCGCGACGCGGGCGCTGACGAACTCAAGCGCGCCTACCGCCGTCTGGCGATGAAGCTGCATCCGGATCGCAACCCGGGTGATGCAGCGGCCGAGGGGAAATTCAAAGAAGCCAGTGAGGCTTATGAAATTCTTAGTGACGATCAGAAGCGTGCCATCTACGACAAATACGGGCACGAGGGCCTGGATAGAAGTGGCGGCGGTGGTGGCGGTGGCGGATTTTCAGACATCTTCGGCGATGTCTTTTCGGATATTTTCGGTGGCGGACGGGAATCTTCCCGTCGCGGCTCTGACCTGCGCTACTCGCTGACACTGACGCTTGAACAGGCAGCCTCGGGCACCACCGAATCCATCCGAATTCCCAAACTCGATACTTGCAGCCCCTGCAATGGTCACGGCACTGCAGATGGCCGGGCAGCTTCAAAATGCCCAACTTGTGGCGGCGGTGGTCAGGTGCGGGTGCAGCAGGGCTTCTTTGTCTTACAGCAGAGTTGTCCGCACTGTCGTGGACGAGGTACCAAGATTTCTGATCCCTGCAAGAGTTGCCGTGGTGCGGGCAAAGTGCGGCGCGAGAAGACGCTGGAGGTCAAGATTCCTGCCGGTGTGGATACCGGTGATCGCATTCGCCTCTCCGGCGAAGGTGAGCCGGGTCAGAGTGGCGCTGGCGCGGGGGATCTGTATGTGCAGTTCGAGGTTGAGCCGCACCCATTCTTTGAGCGTGATGGTTCGGATCTGCACTGCTCAGTTCCCATTGATCTGGTGAGCGCAGCGCTCGGCGGCGAACTCGAAGTCCCCACTTTGACTGGCAAGGCGCAGCTCAAGATTCCGGAAGGAACGCAGAGCGGCAAGGTGTTCCGTTTGCGCGGCATGGGCATCAAATCTGTTCGTGGAGGCGGCATGGGTGATCTTCTGTGCGAGGTTCTGGTGGAAACGCCTGTACATCTGAACAAAAAGCAGAAAGAACTGCTCAGGGAGTTCGGTCAATCACTGGGTGTGGATCACAAACACAGCCCTGAGACGTCGTCCTGGCTGGATAAAGCGCGATCATTTATCGAAACACATCTGAAAAGCTGATTGCGTTAAACGCTGTCGATAGACAGTTTTGGTCATATTGAGCACGCCTTGGCAGATTTGTTTGTGCGTCTCCTTCTGATTTATATTTAAAAAAGATAATAAAAACAATAATTAAAAAAATATAACTCGAGCTGGATGTGTCTGGCACAAAGCTGGCTTGCTCTATGCAGAATCTCTTTTTTTGGAAGGCTCAAGCAATGAACGCAGCACGACAGGATGTTTTTCGTCTCTTCAAGCATTTTGGGCTCGACCCTGCCGGCTACGTTGACACCTCCACGGCGACGGTCGGGGAAAGTGCTTCTGGGCAGTCGCGGGCGATACCTGCCAAATCTGAAAAGTGCACAAAGGCTGAGGGCAATGCCTTGAAGTCGGCGTCAGATGGTGACCCGCTCGACGATTAGAACTCAGGTCGCAGCGGGTATCACTGTCAGCACGTTTGGCGGCCCCAGTGCAGGCCGACGGGTGCCGTCACCCGCAGCCGATAAACCGCAGTGAGCATCTTGATTCCTATTATCTGAAAAGATTATCTTTTGTCTGATTGCACACGCGCATCTGCTAATCTAGGGATCGCTATTCGAAGGGTTTCGGCCCTGATTGCGTTGAACTAAAAGCACCGCCCGAGCGCCTCCCTGAAGAGGAGAGCAGGCGCGGTGCCTGTTTTGGGGAGCCATGTTGCGCATACCAAAGAAGGTCTGCTTGTTGCAGGAGGGGACAAACCACCGCGCTAAAGCGTGCTTCGCCGTGTTTGAAATACGTGGTTCCCGCGTTTTGGAGAGGCCCAATGGCTGAGCAAGAATTGGGCGTCAGAAATGTGGCCCCGGGCGGAAAATGGGACGCCAAAGCAGAGGCCTTTTCCGGCAAGATCGGCATCGTCGGCAAATTGCTGCTGGTCATTTTGCTCGCCTTTGCTGTATTCGGTGCTTATGCGATTATTTCGGCGCCGCTGGATCTGGGTTGGCAGGTGCTCTTTGCATCAATCTGTCTGCTTGTAGCGTTAGCGCTGAACCGCGTACAGGGGCGGTTGATTTCGATTGGTCTCATGGTGTTTTCGACGCTACTCAGTGCTCGTTATATCTATTGGCGTCTGACGGCCTCCCTGGATTACAGCGACCCGCAGTACAACTGGGTTGATGTGCTTTTCGCCATTGGTCTGATCGCTGCAGAGCTTTATGCATTTGCCGTATTGTTGATGGGATATCTGCAGACGCTATGGCCCCTGCAACGAACGCCCGTCGCTATGCCCGGCAATCTGGATATCTGGCCGAGCGTTGACGTGATGATTCCCACGCTTAATGAGCCGCTGGGGGTCATGCGCTCAACGATCATCGCCGCGCTGGATATGGACTGGCCTCGAGATCGAATCAAAGTGATGGTTCTTGACGACGGCAAGCGTGATGAGATTCGTGCCATGTGCGATGAGCTCGGCGCGCTATATGTGCGCAGACCGGATAACAAACACGCCAAGGCCGGGAACATCAATCATGCCCTGAAATTTTCCAAGGCAGAGTTTGTCGCGATTTTCGACTGCGACCACGTTCCGACCCGATCTTTTTTGCAGGTCACAATGGGGTGGTTTCTGAAGGACAAGAAATTGTCCATGCTGCAAACACCGCATCATTTCTTTTCCCCGGATCCGTTTGAAAGAAACCTCGGGACCTTCCGCCAGGTGCCGAATGAAGGCGAGCTGTTTTATGGTTTGCTGCAGGATGGCAACGACCTGTGGAACGCGACATTTTTCTGCGGCTCGTGTGCTGTAATCCGTCGCACGGCGTTGGAAGAAGTGGGCGGTATCGCGGTAGAGACCGTAACCGAGGACGCACATACCTCGCTCAAAATGCAACGCGAGGGTTGGAACACGGCTTATATCAATTTGCCGCAGGCAGCAGGGCGTGCCACCGAGTCACTCGCCGGTCATATCAAGCAGCGGATTCGCTGGGCCCGTGGCATGGCCCAAATCTTCAGAATCGATAACCCGATGTTGGGAGCTGGCCTGACTTTGGCGCAGAGGCTCTGCTATCTGAACTCGATGATGTATTTTTTCCTGGGTTTGCCGCGCATCGTTTTCTTGACTGCGCCGCTCGCCTTCCTGATCTTTGATGCCCGCATCATTGTCGCACCTGCGCTGGTATTTGCCGCCTACGCTTTGCCACATTTGATTCACGCACAGATGACTCATTCGCGACTGCAGGGGCCCTATCGATATTCGTTCTGGGCTGAAGTCTACGAGACTATTCTCAGCGTCTATATTCTCTTTCCAACCTTGCTGGCGCTGATCAGCCCCAAGCTGGGCAAATTCAACGTCACGGCCAAGGGCACTAGTCGCAGCAAGAATTTCTTTGATTCGAAAATTGCCTTGCCCTACATCGTTCTTCTGGTGCTGAATCTGATCGGATTTTTTGTGGGTCTGACCAAGCTGTTTGGCCAGTTTGGCGAAAACGCCGACAGCATCATCCTGAATCTGCTGTGGACGGGTTATAACGTGGTCATTCTCGGTGTGTGCACAGCCGTGGCCTGGGAACAACGCGAGGTCCGCAAGACGGTGCGTATCACCGCGGAACTGCCTGCAACGGTCCGGTTCGCTGATGGCACAGAAATGCCCGTCCGTACGGTGGATCTGTCTGAAGGCGGGGTGATGGTGCGTTTACCCAAAGCACTGACCGTTCCCTTGGGGACTCGAATAGAGGTCGCCTTGCTGCCTGGAAAGGAGGCGGTGTGGACAGAGGCGGACATTACCCGTTCAGCCGGCTCGGTTCTGGCCATGAAGTTTGCGCCGATGAGCCTGCAACAGGAGCGCCAGTTGGTCTACGCCATTTTTGGCCGGGCCGATGCTTGGCTACACTGGGCCGACCGCAGGGCGGATGATCGGGTAGGCAGTTCATTCAAGAAATTATTTTCGCTGGGTTTGGGCAGCGCCAAGAAGGCGTTTACGAGCGCAAAAGGTTGACGGGCAATTAATGATGATTCGGAATAAAAGAAACTGGCTTCGCACTCCCGCGCTGGCGGGAATATCCGCATTTTGGTCCGCGCTCGCCGCCGTCGCCGCGTCCGGAAGTGCCAGCGCGCAGCTCCCAGCCGCTCCTGCAGGAGCATCGTCAGATTCGGCCGTAACTGAGCTAGCTGGCAGGCGGGAATTCACACTCAAGGATATTGGTGCCAGCCAGCCGGTTCGTTTGCGTGGCATCGAGCACCAGATCAATTTTCCGGTGGCCATCCGCGGTGATGAGATCGTCACCGGTGCGCGTCTTCACCTGCGCTATGCACATTCGCCGGCGCTGGTATTCGAGTGGTCGCACATTACCGTTCTGGTCAACGACGAAGTGGTCGGCAATGTTCAGCTCAAGCCCGAAACGGTCGACGGCGGCGAGCAGGTCATTGATATCGATCCTCGCACCCTGGTCGGATATAGCAAGCTGGGTTTGCGCGCCGTTCTGCACTATACCCGCGATTGCGAAGATCCAGCGCATACCACCTTGTGGTCAGTCATCGCCAATGACTCCCGGCTAGTACTCGATGTTGAGCGTGTGCCCCTGCCCAACGATCTGGCCAATCTGCCAGCGCCGTTCTTTGACGCACATGACAGCAGCCGTTTGGTCCTCCCATTTGTCCTTCCAGCTGAGCCGAGCGCAGAGGAACTGGAGTCTGCGGCTATCGTCGCGTCGTGGTTCGGCGCCATGGCTGAGTACCGCGGTGCTGAATTCCCAGTCCACCTCGGTCGCTTGCCGGCCAGCGGGAATGCGGTGGCTGTAGCGACTCGGGAACGATTAGGTCCCGCACTCGCAGTGGGATCTGCACACGGTGCGCAGCTCGCAGTAATCAATAACCCGGATGATGAGAGCGGCAAAGTGCTCGTCGTCACCGGAGATGATGCGACTTCGCTACATGCCGCTGCACGCGCGCTCACTTTAGCCAGCGGCACTTTGACTGGCCGCAGCACTCAAATTGCGAACCTGACTGTCCCCGCGTTGCGCGAGGCCTATGACGCGCCACGCTGGGTTCCCACTGATCGACCGGTCAAGCTCTCCGAACGAGTCGGGGCCGAGCAGTTGCAGGTGCGCGGTCAATATCCGGATGCGATCCGCGTGCCCTGGGATTTGCCGCCAGATCTATTTTATTGGAGAAGCAAAGGGGCCAAATTTGACATCGGCTATCGTTACACGCCGACGCCGGGGACAAAGTCTACTCTCGACCTTGATGTAAACAATCAGTTTGCGCGCGCATTGCCTCTGTTGATGTATGACGCCCCCCAGAAATTGGACGAGAAGCTCAAGAAAAAGCTCGAGATTCCTTTGGTCGCCAAGCGCGAGCAGTACCGGGTTCCGGTTTACAAATTTGCTTCTGACAATGAACTGAAGTGGCAGTACAACTTCGAGATCCGAAAAAAAGGCGAATGCGAGGACGTGCCGGAAGCTTACTTGCGCGGCTCGATCGACGCCGATTCCACCATCGATCTCAGTGGCCTGCCTCACTATAGTTATTTGCCCGACCTCAAGTTATTCACGGATGGGGCCTTTCCTTTTAGTAAATATGCCGATCTTTCCCAGACGGTCGCGGTATTGCCGACCAAGCCCAGTGCTGAAGAAGCGACGACTTTCCTGAATGTCATGGGGCACATTGGTGACGCCACGGGCTATCCCACGACACGTATACGCGTGAGCGATGCGAGTGGATTGAATGGTGCAAACAAGGATGCCGACCTGTTGGTTTTTGGTACGCCCGCGTCCCAGCCGCTGTATTCTCAGTGGGCCGAATTGTTGCCGGCGACACTCTCTGAGAAAGGCTCCAGGCTTCAGCTTGTTGGGGGTATTGAGCGCTTGCGTGCCCGCTTCGAGGGCCGCGATCTGGATGGTGCACGTGAGCACGCGACCAAGATCATTGTAGAGGCGGGGGACAAACTCGCGACCATCATGAGTTTTGAATCTCCACTATCCTCGAAACGCACGGTCGTGGCTTTCGCCGCGCTCAGTGGTGAGCGCCTGCAGGCCTTGTCTACCCTGCTGGGCGATCCTGGTCGGCGCCATTTTGTTGGTGGAGATCTCACCGTCCTGAATGTGGATAAAGTGTCCCATTATGAGCTTGCACCGCAGTACAGCGTCGGCAAGTTGCCCCTGCTGCTGGGGATACGCTGGTGGTTTGCACAGCAGCCTCTGATGCTCGCGGTAATGGCGGTTCTGCTCGCAGCATTCTCTGCCTTGCTCCTCTATCGCCTGATGCGCAATTTGGCCATCTCCAGAAACGAAGGCAGGTCCTAGGCCTTGAGTAGATCGCGGCTTCAAATCATGGAACGAACGCGGTTTCGTCGGGTCGGCGCCATAGGGGCAGTGCTGAGTCTGGCCATCGTGCTGAACTGTGGCGCGCTCACAGCAGCACCGAGTGCGGCGGTCGCACAGATTGAGTCACAGGCCCGTTACTGGGAGCAAAAAGGACGCTTTGATCTGGCTCGTGAGAGTTGGCTTAAATTGCAGCGTATTGACCCGCAAAGCAGTACTGCACTCGCCGGTCTGGCGCTTGCCGAAATTCGCGCGGGCCGCCCCAAGGCGGCTCAGCAGTATCTGGCCGGACTGCGCGCGCTGGATCCGAATCATCCCGCGCTTCCACGCGTAGAAGCCATGCTGGTATCGGGTCCGGAGGAATCGACCAAGGCCACTGGTGAACTGGAGAAAGCGCGACTCCTGGCTCAGCAGGGCAAGTACGATGAGTCGGTTGCGGAGTACCAGAAATTCTTTGGTGCCAGAGGCCCCGACGATCGCATTGCACTGGAATACTGGCAAACACTGGCCGGCGCTGAAGGTGGCTGGTCGGAAGCCCGCAAAGGTCTGGAAGATTTGCTCAAACGCCGCCCAGGGAACGCGAATTATCAATTGGCGCTGGCGCAACATCTGACGTATCGCGAGGCCACCCGGCGACAAGGGCTGGACATGCTCGAGTCCTTGGCCACTGGCGCTCACGCCGATCAGCAAGTGCAGGGGTCGTGGCGGCAGGCGCTGTTGTGGATGGGGAGCAAGCCCTCTGACCGGAAATATTTCCAAGCCTATCTGGACCGCTACGGCGACGACAGCCAGATACGGAGCGGCCTGAAAGAAGCAGTCGCGAGCAGGGGGGTAGGCAAAGCGCCCAAGCGGGCAAGCCGGATAGATTCGCGCGGTTTGGCACTTCGCCAAGCTTGGCGGTTATTTGACGATGGACAGACCGAAGCAGCCGAACAGGCCTTTACGTCGCTCGCGGAAAAGAATCGCGGTGATGCCGAAGCCTGGGCCGGTCTGGGTGTCGTCAAGCTCAGACAGGAGCGTTATAGCGAAGCCCGCAAACTACTGGATCATGCATCAAAAATTTCTCCGGGGCGTGCCTATAAATGGCGCAGCGCACGCTCAAGTGCCCGGTTCTGGGAGGCGATGCGCGTCGTCGAGACAGAGCGTGCTGAGGGAAATCTGTCGGCGGCCGAACGTCGGCTGCGTCAGGCGCTGAAATCAGAGCCCGCGGTTGCCGCAACTGAGCCAAGCGCTTTTGTTCTGCTCGGCGACTTGATTGCCGCGCAGGGACGCCCGGGCGAAGCTCAGCTTGTTTACCAGAAAGTTCTGGCTCGACAGGCAGATCATGCCCCGGCGATTCGCGGTTTGCTCGGCGTGCTGGCCAAGCAGGGCAGACCTCTGGATGCACTCGCGCATTACCGTCAGCTGCGCCCAGAGGTACAACAGGCAGTCGGATCGGCCAGCTATTACGAAGCACTGGCGCTGCGACAACAGGCCGAGCAAGCAGCATCTCTGGGCGACGATTTTCTGGCCGAACAGTTGCTGAAACAGGCCTTGAGTATTGACCCGGCCGGCAACTGGCCCAAGCTGGATCTGGCGCGCCTATACCTGGCGCAGAATAGACGCGACGAAGCACGCAGCCTCGTGGACGGGCTGCCAGTCAGCGGTCCGGCCAAAGGCGAGGGGGCGTATATACGAGCCCTTATCGCTGCCGAAGATCAGAGCTGGTATGACGCCCTGATGTGGCTCGAGCAGGTCCCGGAGTCCGAGCGTACGCCCGAAATGCTGAAATCGCAGCATCAGGTGTGGGTTCGCTATCAGAGTGAGCGTGCGGCCGTGTTTGCCCGTAACGGTTATCAAGACAAGGCTTTAATGTTGCTGGCCGATCTGGAAGCGCGCGCCACCTCACCACAATTAATCGGCGCAACGGCGTTCGCCTACGTCGAGGCTGATCATCAGGGGCGCGCCCTGCATTTGCTGCGGCAGGCAATCTCTCAGAGTGATTCGGCACACCCGGACTTGCTGGAGGCTTATGCAGGCTTGTTGCTTAAGTTGGGCCAATACACGGAATTTGACCTGGTTTTGAGCCAGCTTTTAGGCCGCCAGGATCTGGATCGAAGACAGAAGGGTGCGGTCATCGAGATGCGCATCGCGCAGCGCCTGCGTCAGGCGGATGCCGCGCGTCAGGCCGGGAATATCGCCCGCGCATACGATTTGCTCGAACCCGCGCTACGCGCCAATGCGCAAGACCCGCGCCTGGTCATGGCGCTGGCGCAACTCTACGACGAGGCAGGTGAGCATGCGCGCTCGATTTCGCTCTATCGCTATGCGCTGGAGCTGGAGCCACATAACCTGGATGCTTATCAGGGCGTAATACAGGCGAGTCTGGCCGAGGGCGAAGAACGTCAGGCCAATCAATTTCTGAGCAAGGCGTTTCAAATCGCACCTGAAAGCAGTCGCCTGCATGTATTGGCTGCGCGCATCGCCAAGGCGCGCGGCCAGGATGGCCGCGCGCTGAGAATGTTCCGCAAAGCCCTGGCGTTGGGCCCTGGTTCTGACGGCGCGCCGGGAACTGGCTCTTTGCGCCTGCAATATCTGGATAGTCAACTCAGACCGATCCATTATTTCGGGACAACGCAACGCATAGGCGCCGCCTCAGCTAGGCTGACAGATTTAGCGGCTAGAAACACGGGCGGTCGCCTGATCAAGGTAGGCGGCCTAGCTGACTCGGGCAGGGGTTCTGGCAGTGGGACCAGTCAGCCGCAGCTACCAAAGCTTTATCCGCCGGGCTATGTGCCGCCCGCGGCGATCACGGAGTCTGCGCCGAATCTGCCGCTGAAGATGGATATGCCTTCCTCATTCAATCCACCGGAAGGCAATAGGCCCTTGATCCTGCGTCAGGACCCGGTGCTGGATTCGAGAAACTATGCTTATGAGCAGGCTGAAGTGCCGAGTACGCCGGTCGACGAAATACTGCGAGAGATTGCTGAACTAACAGCGACGCGCAGTCCATGGGCGGGTGTGGGATTTGGTTTGCGCAGTCGAGACGGTCGTAGCGGCCTGGATCGACTTGATGACGTCGAAGTGCCGATCGAGGTCAGTTTCCCCGGCGGCGGTGACGGCGGCCGATACAATCTGCGTGTGGTGCCGGTCTATGCGGATGCAGGGACCCTCAGCGGATCACAGTTACCGCTATTCGGAACCCTGGCCCTGTCAACGGCAGTTGACAGCCCCGATTACAGGCAGGATGACTCGGGCCTGGCCATCGGTGCCGCATACGAGATTGGCAGCCTCAGCGTCGATATTGGTAGCAGTCCGCTCGGTTTTCAGGTGCCCGTGTTTGTGGGTGGTATTGCCTGGAAGCCGCAACTGGGTTCCTGGAGCTTTGGTGTGGATGTCTCGCGGCGCTCCGTGACTGATTCTCTATTGTCCTATGCGGGCGCGCTGGACCCGGGTTCTGGGCAGGAATTCGGCGGTGTGACTGCCACCGGCGGGCGGCTGGACATCGCTTACGACTATGGCCGCTCCGGTCTTTACGCGACCAGTGGATTCCAGGTCTATCAGGGGGAAAACGTATCGGACAATCATCGGGCGAACCTCGGTGGCGGCGCGTTTTTTCACGTGCGCGAGACGCGCCTGAGTAGACTGACGATTGGCGCGGATATCACCGCATTTTTCTTTGATGAGAACCTGCGCCACTTCACACTGGGGCATGGTGGCTACTTCAGCCCACAGCACTATGTGTCGCTCTCGGTTCCAGTCTCCTGGGCCGGCGGACACGATCGCTTTTCCTGGAAGGCCTTTGGCTCCATCGGCTTGCAGTCCTTCCGCGAAGACGGCGCGTCGCTGTTCCCGGACAACGCAGGTCTGCAGGCGGATGTTGAACAGTTCGCGATTGATAATCCTGACCCGGTGATTGCCACTGGTTATGGTGGCCGCAGTTCCACCGGCTCTGTACTAAGCTTCGGCGGGCGGATGGAATACCGGATAGCGCCGAGCTTGGTGCTGGGAGCCAGTGCTGCGTTTGACAATGCCAGAGATTATGACGAGACCCGTGCTCAGGTTTATCTGCGCTGGCACTATTCTGGCCAGCACGCGGTGAAGACGCCACCAGAGCCGATTCGATCCTTTGCCGATTACGGACGGCAGCTGCCGTGATTTGCCCAGTAATGACAAGACAGATGCTTGCCCTGCTAATGAGCGCTGCGGCACTGATATCGCCCCGTGTCTCGCTGGCTCAGGACCAAGAGCCGCTGCGGGCGAATCAATTCCGCTTTGAACATCAGTTGCGAGTGAATCCTTTTGACCCGGCCGCGCTGAATAATCTGGCTGTGGTCAAAGCGGCGCAGGGTCGATATGCGGACGCCCGGGATCTGCTGGAGCGGGCGGCACGACTCGCACCGCTGAACAGTGAAATTCGGGCCAATCTGGGTCGACTCGCCGCATGGGAATCAAGCGTGTCAGGTGCTGCGTCCCCGCAGCGTCCACCGGAACTTGAGACCTTTAGGCCGCCGCCCGAACCGCCACCGCTGTGGGAATAGGCAACCGTGGCCACGGCGAGCCGGAGTATTTCGGTAATTTCTCGTTTCTGAACATGGCGTTAGCACCCGCCGGTCAGGCTGGCCAGCGCGTTTGAGTTGCCTTCGGTGGCGTGCAACAGGCGTGTAAAAAGCGGAGCCGTCGCGATTTACTCAAAGCGCATTGAAAGATCGATGGCGCGGATGTGCTTGGTCAGACTGCCCACCGAGATGCGGTCTACGCCGGACGATGCCAGTTGGGCAATATTGGCAAGCTGAGCGCTGCCAGAGTATTCAATCAGTGTCTTTCCGCCCTGCGCTCGATGCGCCCGTGTCATTCGGACGGCTTGAATCAACATCTCGGCGGAGAATTCGTCCACCAGCAGCAGATCGACATCTTCTGACAAGGCGACCGCGGCTTCTTCCAGCGTTTCGGCTTCGGTCATCAGTGGAACCAGACTGTTCAGGGCCCGGGCCTGTTGAATGGCTTTGGCGATGCCGCCGGCCGCCGCGATGTGGTTCTCCTTGATCAGAATGCCGTCGAACAGACCGATGCGGTGATTGTGTCCGCCTCCTTGAAGCACTGCGTATTTTTGCGCGTTTCGCAGGCCGGGGATTGTTTTGCGGGTATCCACGATGCGAGTCTGGCTAGCCGCCACTGCTGCGACATACTGAGCGGTGAGAGAAGCAGTGCCGCTCAGCGCCTGCAGAAAGTTGAGCGCGCTGCGCTCTGCTGTCAGTAATGCACGCGCCTGACCGCGGATATTCACCAGGCATTGATTCTCAGAAACCTGATCTCCTTCTGACACCTGCCATTCAATGATGGCAGAGGGACAGAGCTGCCTGAAGACTTCGTCAAACCATGGGCGTCCGCAAATCACCGCTTGTTCGCGCGCAACGACACTGGCTTTGGCCTGTATCTCTGGATTCACCAGCCCCGCGGTGATGTCACCACTGCCGATGTCTTCGGTGAGTGCGAGGCGAACGGTGTCGCCGATGCCCGCGAGCAGATCAATGGACAAGGACGCTTCTCCGGCACGCGCGTGCGACACGTCTCACAGGCCGCATCAAGGCTTTATCTCGAGCAAGAATTCGAGGAGCGCCATTTGCGCCCACAGGCGATTTTCTGCTTCGTCCCAGACCACCGACTGCCTGCCATCAATGACCGAGGCACTGACTTCTTCGCCGCGATGGGCGGGCAGGCAGTGCATGAATATGGCATCTGGCTTGGCCAATGACATGAGGTGGTCGTTAACCTGATGATTGGCAAAGACTTGCAGACGACGCAGCCGCTCAGCCTCCTGTCCCATGCTGGTCCAGGTGTCGGTGATCACGACATCGGCGTCACGGCAGGCCTCTTCCGGATCATCATAGAGGGTGACCGCCGAACCCGCGTCGGCGACGAGGTTCTGATGGGGAGAGAAGCCGGGCGGGCAGGCAATTTTGAGATGAAAATCGAACAAAGTGGCCGCTTCGATCCACGAATGGCAGACGTTGTTTCCATCGCCGATCCAGGCGGCGCTCTTTCCTTTTATGTCACCCGCGTGCTCTTGCCAGGTTTGCATGTCCGCCAGCAATTGGCAGGGGTGATGCAGTTCAGACAGACCATTGATGACGGGGACTCTGGAATGCGCGGCCATTTCATCGATGTCACTCTGCGCATCGTTGCGCATCATGATGACATCCACCATGCGTGACAGCACGCGCGCAGTGTCAGCAATCGGCTCGTCTCGACCCATCTGAGTGGCGCTGGTGCTGAGATACAGAGCGTGACCACCAAAGCGGGCCATGCCTGCCTCGAAACTGACGCGGGTGCGCGTTGAACTCTTGGCAAAAATCATGGCCAAGGACTTGCCGGAAAACGGTTTGTAGGACGGATCATCCAGCTTCTTGAGGGCGGTTGCGCGCGCCACGATGTGCGCAGCCTGGGCACTGCTCAAGTTTGAAAGTTTCAACAAGTGTTGCGGCATGGCATTCCGCCTCCAAAAAAAGAAACGGGCCGCACCCGAGGGCGCGGCCCGTTGTGTATTGGGCTCCGCCCAGGTCAGCCGAGATTCTTTTCCACAAATTCCCAGTTGACCAGCGCCCAGAAATGCTCCAGATAGGTCGGGCGTGCATTGCGGTAATCAATGTAATAGGCATGCTCCCAGACATCGCAGGTCAGAAGCGGGGTCTGACCCTTGGTCATCGGATTTCCAGCGCCCTGCGTCGAGACGATTTCGAGGGTGCCGTCACTGTTCTTTACCAGCCAGGCCCAGCCGGAGCCGAAAGTAGCGATGGCGGCCTCGGTGAACTTTTTCTTGAAGTCTTCAACGCCCCCAAAAGTCTTGACCAGGGCATCGGTCAGTTTCTTGCCAGGCTCTGCCTGCGAAGGGGTGAGACAGTTCCAGAAAAAGGTGTGGTTCCAGATCTGCGCCACATTATTGAAGACCCCGCCGGATGATTTGAGAATGATGTCCTCGATCGACATATTTTCAAACTCGGTGCCAGCGATCAGTGGGTTCGCTTTGTCGACATAGGTCTTGTGATGCTTGCCGTAGTGGTAGTCCAGTGTCTCGGAAGACATGTGCGGGACCAGCGCATCTCGTGCGTAGGGAAGTTCGGGAAGTGTGAGGGCCATGGAATTCTCTAGTGTCGGGTTCGGGAAGGTAAAGGGTAATTTGGACGCGTCGGCACTGCAGCCGGGGCGGAGTGGGAAGATACGGTGCACTGGTCTCAGATTCAACCGCCTAGGGGGTGTAGGGCAAAAAAAGGTCCGGAGATAGCCAGATCTGTGCCCAACGGTCTATTTATAGTTTAATCGGTCATAAGTGGCAACGAAGGACATGTCAAGGCAGGTATAATCTCGTTTCACAATCATCGGTCACCCATGAGGAGGTTGCATATGGATGCGCTTGAACGAATCCAGAAGCAGGTCACCGACAATCCGATTATCGTCTACATGAAGGGAAATCCAGACTTTCCGCAGTGTGGATTCTCGTCGCGCGTTGTCCAGGCGCTCAATGCCTGCGGAGTTGAGTATGCCTACGTCAATATTTTTGAAGACGAGGAGGTGTATCGCGCATTGCCGCGCTTTGCCAACTGGCCTACGTTCCCGCAGCTCTATGTCAAGGGTGAGTTGCTTGGCGGCTGTGACATCACGCTCGATTTATACCAGTCAGGCGAGCTGCAGAAAATGCTCAAGGAAGCTGGCGAATCACGCGAAGCCGCATAGCCGCATTCAAATCTGTTGAAGTTTCTATAAGAGCCCGCCAGCAACGGCGGGCTTTTTTATTGAGGGACCAGCATGGATTGGGCGACCGCTTTGCTCGCCTCTTTTCCAAGCAGTTGTTCGATCCAGGTCAGGGCAAAGGCCATGGTCGTTCCCGGTCCCTGGCTGCTTATGCAATGCCCATCGATGACGACGGCTTGCTCAACATAATGAAGGAGGTGTTCACGGAAGCTGGGGTGACAGGTCGCTTGTTTGCCATCGAGCAGGCCGTTGGGCGACAGAGTCAGGGCAGGTGCGGCGCAGACGGCCCCGTACCAGCGGTGGGCAATGCGTTGCTCGTTCAATTTGTCGACCAGCCCCTTGTGAGCGCCGAGGCGACGCGCGCCCGGCTCGCCGCCAGGCAGGACGATGGCTTCAAAAGTCTGATGGATCACCGTGTCGAAAAGACAATCGGCGAGCAGCTGAATGTCACGCGTCGCCTTGATCACCAACTCATCCTCGGTCGAGGCGAGGATGACGGCTATCTCGGCCCGTCTGAGCACGTTGACCAGCGTGACGGTTTCCAGACTCTCAGAGCCGTGCGCGATCGGAACGAGAACTTGCATGATGGTGAGCCCCTTGAGAATTTGTTCTTGATCCTAGCGTGAATTACCCATGGACGGGAGGCCGACTAATTCATTGCGGCTCAGGCTACTATGACGAAAGCGTGTTCGAGCCGGGGTCATGGAAATAAAGGCTGTGAAGAAGATCGGGCTGATCGTGGTCGGCAATGAAATTCTGTCCGGGAAGCGTGAAGACAAGCACGTGCCCGCCTTCATTCGAATATTGTCGGCCCGGGGGCTGGCGCTGAACTGGGTACGCGTGGTCGGCGACGATCTTGGTGATATTGCGCAGACGATTACAGAAACCCGTAGCGGCGATACGATTGTGTTCTGCTGTGGTGGAATCGGGGCGACACCGGACGACGTCACTCGTCAGGCGGCGGCCAAGGCCTTTGGGCGGCCGATCCAGCGCCATCTCGGGGCGGTTGCCGAGATCGAGGCCCAGTACGGCGAGCTGGCTTATCCCAGGCGTGTCCTCATGGCCGAGTTCCCCGAGGGCGCGGGACTGATACCGAACCCGGTGAACCGGGTTGCCGGATTCTATTTTGAGAATCACCATTTCGTTCCGGGATTTCCCAACATGGCGTGGCCTATGATGGAATGGGTGCTGGATCGGCTTTACCCGGAGCTTCGTGATGACGATCCTCCGATTGAATTGCTTCTGCGAGTGCTCGGCTCATCGGCAGAAAGCGACCTATTGGAGATCATGGAAGGCATCTTGGCTCAGCATCCGCAGGTGCAGCTATCGAGTTTGCCATTCCGAGGTGACCACGCGCGGCCACGGCACATCGAGCTGGGCATAAAGGGCAAGCGAGACGTTGCCCATGAGGCCTTCGCTGCGCTCCAGCTTAGTCTTGCCGGTGATCCGGCCGTGCAGTTCGAAGTCGTCGGAAAAAGGGCGACCTAAATTGGGACACGCCTGCCGACTCCATCCAGTCCATTCCAGAAATGTATTGGCATCTTCTAAGGGGATTATGCCGTGCTCACTCTGTGCTGCTCGAGGCGTCCAGGTCGATTCATCGTCTCGACGCACGAACGTGCCATTTTTGATCCAAAGCAATGGCTCAGTTGTATAGATGAATGCGCTTGCCCCCAGTAACGTCCTGCTAACAGATGGTAATTTTTATGGGACCATCGCGGCCGCTCGCTATTTCGGGCGGCTTGGACATCGTGTGGTGATTGCAGATGCTGATCGAACGAATGCGGCTCGATATTCGAAATATGTATCTCAATCTGTCGAGTTTCCGGATCGAGGCGAGTTCGAGGCTCGGATTGAGATGTTGGCTGCTTACGGAAAAGCCAATCCGGGTACCCTGATCTACCCCTGCAGCGATGATCTGGCCTGGCTGCTCGCACTGAATGCACCGCGGATTGCTCCCTGTTTTACGACGCTTCAGCCCGATTTCAGCGTTATTGAGAACTTGCTGGACAAGCAGAAGCTATACACCACGGCTCAATCGCTGGGTGTGGCCGTGCCTGAAACCTGGTATCCGGCCAACGATGCGGATCTGTTGGCAATGGCAAAAAATATCAGCGGGCAGATACTGATCAAACCGAAGACCCAAGTGGGCCTTCGCATCGGCAAGAAAGGCGCGCTAGTGGAAGGGGGGGCAACGATGGTGTCGGCTTATCGGCAGTTTCGTTCACGATACAATTACCTCGGCTTTATCCGGGAGCACTCGGAAGCGCTGAATTGGCCGATGCTGCAGCGATTCGATCCTTCGGCATCCAGTCAAACTATCAGCGTTGCCGGGTATCGCTCCAGAGACGGCAAGTTTTATTCTGCGCTGGCCTCACGCAAAGTGCTGCAATACCCCCTCAATATTGGCGTGGGGCTTTGTTTTGAAGGTTTGGACGAGCGCCGGGAACTGTCTGATCAGGTGCAAAAAATTTGTGAGGCAGTCGGTTATTTCGGCGTGTTCGAAGTCGAATTTATTCGCGGCCCCGATGGCGGGCACGCGCTTATGGATTTTAACCCGCGATTCTATGGGCAAATGCAATTTGAGATTGACCGCGGTCTGGCGCTGCCGGGTCTAGTCCTGTCTGATGCCCGGGGGCAGGAACTGACCGCGCCTGCCTTCAGGCAAGATCGGCGCTATCTGCTCAATCGCTCCCTGCTCAAGCTGATTTCCACGACGCAGAGACTTGGCGGCCGCATCAGTGAAAACCAGCGCCGGGATTGGTTGTCGCTAGGTCGTCGCGAAGGTGATTGCTGGAGCGATCAAATATTTGATCAGGAGGATCGCAGGCCCTGGCTGGCCGATATGATTAAACGGTTGCTGAAATACATGCGGAATCCCAGATCGTCATGGCGGACGCTGTTCGGTTCCTCTTGAAGGAATTTGGCGCAGGACGCGCTGCCATCGGGGTGTTATGAGCGGGCATTGGCGACTGGCCCAGCGGCTAATCGGAGCCGGACCCTGGATGCGTAGCGGAGAAAAGCGGCATAGCTGGAGATCATAAGCGCGATCAGGGCGCGATTCCCAGCGGACGGGTGTCGCTGCCACTGGAGATAGCTGCCGGCGGTCATAATTACCAGTTCCCGTAATGGCGAGGGTCCCAGGAAGAGATGGGCTTGGTGAAGCGCCAGTCACTGAGCGGCCAGAATTGGCGATGGCCGTCATCGTGATGTAGTCCCAGGTCGCTCAGACTGTTCAGTGTCATGGCAATCAGCAATATGGCCCGGCTCCTTTGTCTGCGGAGGAGCAGGAGCAGTCCAAGACCCAGGGTGATGGAAATGGAGTTCGGTGCAACAAACAGCAGTTGCAGCGTGTGCAGGCGGTAGAACTCACCCCAGATGGTGGCTTCGGGTATGCCTGCGACTCAGGGCTAAGGCACCAATCATCGCGTGCGCAGGGGTACCCAATTTTCCATAGAGCCTTGAATAGAGCCTTGAATAGAGGCTTGTTCGGGCAGACGCTTCGAGCAGTCGGCCCGCGTATGGTTAAATTCAAGTCGGGAAATTGGATGCAATCCTGAAAACTATAAATAAATCGGGGGAGAAGTAGGGTGCTCAAGCAATTAAAGCAGTTTGCGGTCATCACTTTGATCTTGGCTATTGTCACAGCCTGTTCGCCGCAGGGCGATGGCCAGGCCTTGCCGAAATCTTTTGCCAATCAAGCCAGTTCACCAGTGGCAGCTGTAAATGGTGAGCGAATCGCTGCTGCTGACAAAGAGCCCGGCAACTGGATGGCGCATAGCCGCACCTACGATGAGCAGCGATTCTCTCCGCTGAAAAAGATCAATGATCGGAACGTCGGCGAATTGGGTCTGGCCTGGAGCTACAAGCTCGACCTGGATCGTGGCGTCGAGGCGACGCCCATCGTGGTGGACGGCGTGATGTACACCACGGGCGCCTTCAGCGTGGTCTACGCCCTGAATCCAGCAAATGGCGAGCTGCTGTGGAAGTTCGATCCAGAGGTCGCGCGCGTGACCGGGGCAAAAGCCTGCTGCGGCGTGGTCAATCGCGGTGTCGCAGTGTGGAAGGGCATGGTCTACGTCGGCGCTTTTGATGGCCGCCTGATCGCGCTGGACGCGGCCAGTGGTGAGCAGCGTTGGTCGGTAGACACGCTGATCGATGCGTCGCGCAACTACACCATCACCGGCGCGCCGCGCATCATCAAGGGCAAAGTCATTATCGGCAACGGCGGCGCAGAACTGGGCGTGCGCGGTTATATCACCGCCTACGATGCAGATACCGGCAAGCAGGCCTGGCGCTTCTTCACGGTGCCGGGCGATCCCTCTCAGCCGGCTGAAGACAAGGCGATGGAGATCGCGAAAGAAACCTGGTTCGGCGACAGCTACTGGAAACAGGGCGGTGGTGGTACTGTTTGGGATTCCATGGCTTATGACCCGGCGCTGGATCTGCTCTACATCGGAACTGGCAACGGTTCGCCCTGGAACATCAAGTATCGCTCTGCGGGCAAGGGCGACAATCTGTTTCTCTCGTCGATCGTCGCACTGCGGCCGGACACCGGTGAATATGTCTGGCATTACCAGACCACGCCCGGCGACAGCTGGGACTACACCGCAACACAGCACATCATTCTTGCGGACATGAAAATCGACGGGTTCGCGCGCAAGGTTTTGATGCAGGCGCCGAAGAACGGTTTCTTCTACGTGCTCGATCGCGAAACTGGAAAACTGCTGTCGGCGAGAAATTATGTGCCAATCAACTGGGCCAGCGGCGTGGATATGGAAACTGGTCGTCCAGTGGTGACGGAGGTTGGTGACTACAGCGACAAGGCTGAACTGGTCGTGCCGTCCGCGCACGGCGGGCACAACTGGCAACCCATGGCCTTTAACCCGGACACGGGACTGGTTTACATTCCGGCGCAGTACAACGCGATGGAATACGCGAACGCCGAGACTAAACCAACACTGGCGCCCTATATCTGGAATGTCGGTATCAAGGTCGCCGCGATACCTACCGACGAGATCGCCCTGGCGCAGGCGCGTCAGGCTTTCTCGGGCAGTCTGCTTGCATGGGATCCCGTCAAGCAGGAAGCGGCGTGGAAGGTAGATCATCCGAGTATGTGGAACGGCGGGGTTCTGTCCACTGCTGGCAATCTCGTATTTCAGGGCAATGCCGAAAGTGAAGTGCGCGCTTACTCAGCCGATAGCGGCAAGCTGCTGTGGAAGGCGCCTGCCAACACTGGCGTCATGGCCGCGCCGATCACCTATGAGATCGACGGCATCCAGTATGTGACCTTTATGGCCGGGTGGGGTGGCTCCTATCCGCTGAATCTGAGCGGTGTTCTGCAGCAACTGAGGACGCCTGCCAACGCCCGTGTTCTCACATACAAGCTCGGGGGAACCGGCAAGCTGCCACCTATCGCGACCGAAATTGCAAAAATTCCCAAGCCCCCCGAACTTACCGGCTCAGAGGAGCAGATCAGCGCGGGAAACAATGCATTTCAGGAGCTGTGCTGGCAGTGCCACGGATTCAATGCAGTCGGCAATGGCCTGGTGCAGGACCTGCGCTATCTGTCCGATGTACAGCACAAGAATTTTGCCGCCATTCTCAAGGGTGCTAGCGAGCCGCGCGGTATGCCCAGTTTCGCGCACGTGCTTGACGAAGAGGCGATCGAGTCAATTCACCAATATCTCATCAGCCGCTCGCATGAGTTGGCCAAAGTGAGTGCGCCCGCCGAACAACCTTAGGCGGCGCGGCCAACCCATACTAATGATTGAGTCTGAGCTGCTCGCAAAAGGTGTCTTCCAAACAAGCAAGTACAAGAGGAGAAAGTAAACATGCATATTACCCAGTGGATTTTTCGTGCAGAGCAGCAGTTTGGCGATCGGATTGCGCTTGAAAACAAGGGGCGGGAGCAGAGCTGGCGCGAAACAGCAGACCGTATTGGCAGGATGGGCGCGTTTCTGACGGAACAGGGCGTTCAAAAAAATGACCGTGTTTCTATCCTGGCTGCCAATAGCGCAATCTACTATGAGCTGATTTTTGCCATTCCCCTGATCGGTGGCTGCATGGTGCCGCAGAACACGCGTTGGGCGGCGCCGGAATTGCAATATTCGATCAATGACTCCGCCAGCAAGACCTTGATCTTCGATACCATTTTTATGCCGATGGTGGAACAGCTGCGCAAGCTGGGCACGATGGTGGAGCGCTATATTTTCATGGGAGATGCCGCGGCTTGCCCACCGTGGGCGGTGCCGCTGGAAGCTGGAATCGCTCCTCTGAAGCCCACTCGAGTTATGGTGCAAGCGGACCAGGGTCTCGCTGGTATTTTTTATACTGGCGGTACGACGGGCTTCTCCAAAGGCGTAATGCTCAGCCATAGCGCGATCTTTGCCAGTTCTCTGTCATTGGTCAGCGGTTTCGACATGGACGAGACCTGTGTTTATTGCCATGTCGCGCCGATGTTTCACGTGGCAGATCTTGCTGCGACGTTTGGTTATACGATCCGGGCGTCGAAGCATATATTTATGCCGGCATTTGACGCAGTGAAGTATATGGAGATCTGCGCCGAGAAGGGCGTGACTGACGGCATGCTGGTTCCGGCCATGATTCAGATGGTTTTCGATCATCCCGAATTTGATGCCAGAAAAATAAAGTCGCTTACCCAGCTTTTTTATGGTGCCTCGCCCATGTCCGAAGGTCTGCTCCGCCGCGTTATCAAGTCGGCACCCACCTTGCGACTGACGCAGGCCTACGGACAGACCGAACTGGCCCCGATTGCGACCTTGTTGCGACCTGAAGACCATGTCGTCGAAGGGCCGCGTTCCAAATTATTGGCTGCGGCTGGACGGGCCGTTGCCAGTACGCTACTGAAAATCATTGACGAAAACGGTCAGTCTCTGCCACTGGGCGAGATCGGCGAAGTCTGCGTTTACGGGCCTAGCGTCATGCTCGGATACTGGAACAAGCCTGAGGAGACTGCCAAGGTGCTCCAGAACGGCTGGGTACATACGGGGGATGCGGGTTATCTCGATGAGGAAGGCTATCTGTTCTTGGTAGACCGGGTGAAGGACATGATTGTCAGTGGTGGGGAGAACGTGTATTCCACCGAGGTCGAGAGCGCGGTCTCAACCCATCCCTCGGTTGCACAAGTGGCGGTGATTGGCATTCCAAGTGACAAGTGGGGCGAGTCAGTACATGCCATTGTCATTCCCGTCGCGGGTGCCGAGCGTGATGCAGACGCAATCATCAAGCACTGTCGTGCGCGCATCGCCGATTACAAATGCCCTAAGAGCGTCAGCTTCCGCGATGAGCCCCTGCCTTTGACGGGCGCCGGCAAAGTTCTGAAGCGTGATTTGCGGGCACCTTTCTGGGAAGGCAAGGAGCGCAGCGTAAGCTAGGCCGACCGCACTGTCATTGAGTTTGCAAAGGAGTTGAGCGATGCCTGACACCTCTATTCTGGAAAAGCTGTATCACTGGGAGCGGCAGGCTCCCGACACGCTGCATTTTGTCCAGCCAAGAGGTAATGGCGCGGTGCAGGAGATGAGTTGGGCTGAGGTCATGGATCAGGTGCGGCGCATGGCAGCGCATCTGCAATCCCTGGATCTTTCACCGCGCAGCCATATTGCACTCATCGGCAAGAACAGTGCTCACTGGATGATGGCGGACTGGGCCATCTGGATGGCCGGACACGTCACGGTACCGATCTACCCGACGCTGAATGCCGATACCGTCAGCTACATTCTCGGCCATAGCGAATCCCGCTTGTTGTTTGTCGGCAAGCTCGACGACTGGGACAGCATTCGTGCCGGGGTGGAAGCGCAATTGCCGACGCTTACTCTGCCGCTGGCACCGGAGATCGGGGGCGCGCGCTGGGACGAGATCATGGCCTCGGTAGCGCCCATGTCGGGATCACCTGAGCGCGATTCAAATGAATTGGCGACCATCGTCTACACATCCGGCAGTACCGGGCAGCCCAAGGGCGTCATGCTGAGTTTTGGTGCTCTGCTGGGTGCAGGAGAAATGTTTGCTGGAACATTGGATCTGACGCCTAGGGATCGTCTGATCTCCTATTTGCCACTAGCCCACGTGATGGAACGGGCGGCAGTAGAGATGCCCTCGGTGATTGCCGGATGCGCGGTCTATTTCACCGAGTCTCTCAATACATTTGTCGATGATTTGCGCCGCGCCCGGCCAACCTTGTTCATTTCGGTTCCGCGTTTGTGGACCAAGTTTGAGCAGGGTGTCGAGGCCAAGTTGCCAAAGGCAAAACAGAAGCGATTGTTCCGCATTCCAATTTTGGGGCGCATGGTCAAGAAAAAAATCCTCACTCAGCTTGGCCTGCAGCATGTGCGCTTCGCGGGAACAGGATCTGCACCCTTGCCTGAGAGCACACTGAACTGGTACCGCAGTCTCGGTCTCGATCTGCTTGAGGCTTATGGGATGACCGAGGATTGCGCCGTATCGCACGCCACCGACCCGGGCGACTCGAAAGTGGGATACGTAGGGAAGGCGCGGCCTGGCGTGCAGACGCGGATTGCCGACAACGGAGAGCTGTTAATCAAGAGCCCCTGCGTCATGCTGGGTTACTACAAGGAACCGGAAAAAACTAAGGAAGCCTTTGACGAAGAGGGTTTTTTCAAGACCGGCGACATGGGTGAGTATGACGAGCAAGGACGTCTGAAAATCACCGGACGGGTGAAAGAACTGTTCAAGATATCCAAGGGCAAGTACGTGGCTCCCAACCCCATCGAGAACAAGCTCATGGCCCACCCCAAGCTGGAGGTTGTCTGTGTCGCCGGGGCTAACCAGCCCGCGACATTTGGGCTGATTGTATTATCCGAGGGCGCTCGCGCAGATCTGGCCGCAGGTCAGGATCGCGCGGTCATCGAAAGCGAGTTGGCCGAATTGATGGAAGAGGTCAATGCCACGCTCGATCCGCACGAGCAAATGCAGTTCCTGGTCGTCGTCAGCGAAGTCTGGTCAATCGAGAACGGTTTTCTGACGCCGACCATGAAGATCAAACGCCAGGTGATCGAGCGGCATTACGAGGGGCAGGTGGACGCTTGGTTCAAGCGCGGGAAAAAAGTGATCTGGGCCTGAGCAAGCCGGGGGGTAGTGTGCTATCCGATCACAAAAGGGCTTGATGGCGGTTTGGGGGCCGTCGAGCCCTCAGGTCTGAGGCGGCCTAATTTTGAGGCTTCGCGCTGTCATACAGACTGGAGGAGGTCCAATCACCGTCAATGTTACGACGTGCCTGATCCGTTTGTAATGTAGCCGCGCCTTAGAAGGCAATCTCATAGTAAGGATGTCGCAAGCCGCTGCCCGCTAGCGGCCACCGCGTCCAAACAAATCAGCAAATAGTAAGCCGGAAGTCTGCCAAACCATTCTGGCGCATCTGAATCAATTTGCGCGGCCAAAGGTTGTGCATTTGCAAACGCCAATTCAGCCTACACGAGACGATCTTTGGCCGCCTTCTGACTATTGACGCGGCAGGGCGAATTTGTCCATGCGCAGAACCGAACAATATTCGATCACTGCCTTTCAATAGCTCAGCGTCTGGCCGTGACTCGCAGCGGAGCTCGACCGTGACCAATGATGCCGCTTCATTGTTTACGAAGTGAGCGGGAACCAGCGCTGTTTCTATGCTCGAACCGCGACACGAATATCCCTCATGAATATCTCTGTTGAAATAAAAAGATTACAACTGTTATGATAACGTCTGTAATTTAAATTGTTTCGAGTTGAGCGAAGAAGTCTGCCTTGTCATCAACTCGGTTTGACGACTGTCCCGATCAGTGCTTCGAAGCGCGAAAGCCATTAACCATGGGTAGACCAAAAGATCCAAAACGCGTTGAAGCGAGGCGTGCCGAGGTAGCGGACGCGACACTTCGCTCGATTGCAAAACACGGCCTCGAGGGTGCCAGTTTACGGACCATCGCTTGTGAGGCTGGCTTTACCACCGGAACCCTTGCGTACTACTTCCGTAATAAAAAGGAAATTCTGCTCTTTGCCGGGCACACCGTGATGCGTCAGGTCATCACACGAATTGCTGAACATCTTGCCGTCTGCCCATCGCTTGAATCCCTGGAACGTGCTCTGCTGGCTGAACTGCCGATCGCTGAAGATAAACGTTTAGGGTGGCAGGTCTGGCTCACCTTTACTGCACAAGTTCCGTCAGACAACGATTTTAGAAAAGAGCACGAGGAACGCTACGCCGAGCTGCGCAGCGTCGTTCGCCACTGCTTTGAGGTCGAGGCAAAGGCCGGTAACTTGGCAAAGGGGGTTGAGGGAATCCTCGAAGTCGATCGGATTCTGGGGTTGTTTGACGGACTCGGGCTACACGCACTGCTTGAACCCAGACTCTACCCCCCCGCTCACCAACGTCAACTTGTACAACTTGCTATTCGCAAGTTGTCCACACAACAGCGTAATAACACTGGAGCATCCCAATGAAGACGGCAAATGACTTTCCACCTTTAGATGCCATTGCACGGCGCAATCACCGTATAGCCGTTTGGAGTGGGCAACTGTTCTTAGTTGGTATGTTGCTGGGATGGGGCATTCTTGCCGGTTTCCTTACTCCACCGCCATCACCTTCTCTCCCCACTTCGGAGGTGATTGCTTTCTTTGCCGAGGGGGGGGTAATCCAACGGCTCGGCCTTAGCATTGCTCTGATCGGGGTCGGCGGACTAATACCGATGGCCGCCGTCATCGGAGATCAATTACGCCGTATGGAGGGTGGTCGCTCAATCTGGGCTGACACGCAACTTGTCTGCTCTGGACTACTCGTATGGTTGCTTTCTCAAGCGTTTATTTTGTTTGCAGTCGCTGCCTTTAGAGCGGATAGGGACCCCCAATTAATCCAGTTGATTTATGACGCTGGTTGGCTGACCTTCATTGCACCGGTGTCGATGGTCGTGATTTGGCAAGCTGCGGTCGGTGCAGCGATCCTCTCTGATCGAAACCCAACGCCCGTGATGCCGCGCTGGTTAGGCTACTTAAGCTTTTGGGCTGCCCTACTGTCTGCGCCGGGTTTCATTGCGATTCTGTTTCACGAGGGCCCCTTCGCTTGGAATGGCTTGTTTTCCTTATGGATCCCTATTGCCATTTACGTCGTGTGGTGGATCTGCCTCACCGGGCAGTTATTGCGCAATATAAGTGCGGAAGCTGAAATCGCGGCCACATGAATACGTCAATAACTACCCGTACACCGTTGGCGGTAGAAGACGGGGTATGGATTGTGGTTGTTGGCGAGTTAAGTATTTTCACGCTCTTTTTTACGACTTATTTGTACTACCGCGCATTTTCACCAGAGCTCTACGAGACGTCGCAGGCAACCCTGAACATAGGCATTGGCGCACTCAATACATTAATCCTACTTGCCAGTTCTTTCTCGGTTGCTTCTGCCACACGCGTACTACAAATCAGTAATAACTATAAGAGTGCGTTCCGTCTGTTAGTTGCCGCACTTTTATGTGGGGCGGCTTTCGTCATTTTAAAAGTTTTCGAGTACGGGAGCGCTTTCGAGGCGGGTGTAAACGTACTTACCAACGAATTCTTCATGTTTTATTTCATGCTCACCGGCATTCACCTGATGCACCTGCTTGTCGGCATGACCTTATTAGCTGCGATGGCGCTGCAGCTTCGGATTGTTTTGAGGGGAAAGGGAGAGATAAGTCAGACATTTGGCGGGTTCGCGACGAGCTTTTGGCACATGCTTGATATCGTCTGGATCGTGCTGTTCCCCCTCCTTTATTTGCTTCCTTGAATCAATATGCTAAATCCCTTTTTCTCGGCTTGGATTGTTCTTTCATTCGCCACTCTGCTCTCATGCAGCTTGGACGCGTCGTTCAGCGGAAACGGGGTAGGTACGGCTATTCTTGTGGTGGCGTTCTTTAAGGCACGCTTGGTTCTCATGGTATTTATGGAGGTATCTAGTGCTGCACCGGCTCTTCGTTGGACCTGTGAAGCTTGGGTGTTGATCGCTTGCACGGCAGTGGTCGCGACCTATTGGGTCGCTCCTATGTTCAGTCACAGCTAAGAACGAGTCTTTACTTAAGCTTTACTGTCAAAATTTAGACCCGCCTTTTCCAATCTGACTTTCAACTGCTGGAGTGAGTCTGGGATCGAAACAGAAGCGCTAGTT
>JBFJJV010000018.1:0-33096 GCA_041635265.1 Panacagrimonas sp. | reverse complement strand
TGAATTCCTCGATCATACGTGGGCCGACACTATTTTTTGGGCACCTTTGGGATGCCCCCGCGGGTCATTGCAGCCGGATCCAGCAACTTCTTTAACTACGTATCACTCAGATCGGTCTGCTCCCTGGCCACATCGATCAAGGGTCTATTTTCGCGGTAAGCCTGCTTGGCAATCTCCGCCCCCTTGTCATAGCCCAAAACCGAATTGGCCGCCGTGATCAGAATCGGATTTTTCTGCAAGGCCTCCGCGAGGCGCGCCTCTCTTACTTCGAAATCCGAAATTGCCTTGTCGGCCAACAACATCGCGCCGCGCGAGAGCAGGACGATGGAGTCAATCAGACAGTGCGCAATCAGCGGCAACATGACGTTCAGCTGAAAATTACCGGACTGGGCGGCGACGGTGACGCTGGTATCGTTACCGATGACACGCGCCGCGATCATGCACACGGCCTCGGCGGCTACCGGGTTGATCTTTCCCGGCATGATGCTGGAGCCAGGCTGTAACTGGGGCAAGGCAATCTCACCTAGTCCGGCCAGCGGGCCTGAATTCATCCACCGCAGATCATTGGCAATCTTCATCTGCGAACAGGCGATCACCTTGAGCTGCCCAGACAACTCGCAGGCCGCATCCATGCTGCTGATGCTTTCAAATGCATTCGGACTGGGTTTGAATTTCAGACCGGTTTGCCGGGCCATGTTTCTGGCGAACCGCCCTGCAAAGCTAGGATGCGCGTTGATTCCCGACCCGACCGCAGTCCCGCCCTGTGCAAGGCATAGCAGGCGGGGCATCGCCGAATCCAGCCGCTCTACCCCATTGCTGATCTGCTGTGCCCAGGCCGACAACTCCTGATCCATCCGAATCGGCATTGCATCCATCAGATGGGTGCGACCCGTTTTGACGACCTTGCCGAGCGATTTCGCACGCTGAAGAATCACCCTGTGCAAGTGCGTCAGTGCTGGCTTGAGCTGATCTTGCAGACTCTGGCAGGCGGCGACATGAATCGCTGTGGGTATCGTATCGTTGGAAGACTGGCCCAGATTGACGTGATCATTTGGGTGGACCTGGCGCCTGAGCCGCCTGGAAGCCAGTGCGGCAATCACTTCATTGGCATTCATATTGCTCGATGTCCCCGAGCCGGTCTGGAAAATATCCACCGGGAATTGATCGTCGTGGTCACCCCGGCTCACGGCCATTGCAGCGCGCTCGATCGCCTTGGCCATCTTGGGCTCCATCAGGCCCAACTCAGCATGAGTCCTTGCCGCGACAGCTTTAACCAAGCCCAGCGAGCAGATCATCGCGCGCGGAAGCCCTAGGCCAGAGACCCGAAAATGATTAATCGCTCTTTGAGTCTGAGCACCCCAAAGGACATTGCAAGCCACCTCTACAGGCCCCAGGCTGTCCTGCTCGATACGTATTCCCTGCGCTGCCTTCCTGGTCTTCACAAAAATCCTCCTGAACCTCCAAGAAATTCAAGGATTCGCTGATCCTTTACAATTTGCGCCCAACTGACACCAATCTTGCTCTGGATGAATCTTTCCTCTCTCTCCGCGGTTTCCCCAATTGACGGCCGCTACGCCGAGAAAACCGTTGACCTGCGGCCCATCTTCAGCGAATTCGGCCTGATGCGATACCGGGTCATTGCCGAGGTACGCTGGCTCGAACAACTCGCGCGCCACCCGCAGATTACTGAAGTCCCGGCCTTGTCCGATGAAGCTCTGGAAAGACTGGAGCAAATTGCGCAGGGTTTCTGCGTGGAAGACGCCCAGCGCATCAAGACCATCGAGACCACGACTAACCACGACGTAAAGGCAGTGGAATATTTCATCAAGGAGAAAATCGGCAGCCTTGATGAATTGGGTGCAGTCAAAGAATTCATTCACTTCGCCTGCACCTCAGAGGACATGAACAATGTGGCGCACGCCCTGATGCTTAGCGACGGCCGGCGAGACATTATCCTGCCCCGCCTAGACAGGCTGATTGATTTAATCAGTGGCCTGGCGCACCTGTACGCGGATCAACCCCTGCTGTCGCGCACGCACGGCCAACCGGCCTCGCCCACGACCTTGGGCAAGGAAATGGCGGTTTTCGCGCACCGCCTGAAGCGCGCGCGCAGCAAATTTATCTCTGTCGAGTGCCTAGCAAAGATCAACGGTGCTGTCGGCAACTACAGCGCACATTACGCCGCTTATCCCGAAGTAGACTGGGCTGCCGTAGCTGCAGAGTTTGTGCGCGACCTGGACCTCCATCTGAGCCCCGCCACAACGCAGATTGAGCCACACGACTGGATGGCGGATTATTTCAACAGCCTTTGCCTGATCAATACCATTCTGACTGACTTTTGCCGGGACGCCTGGTCCTATATATCTATCGGCTACTTCAGGCAACGCACGGTGGCGGGTGAAGTGGGATCCTCCACCATGCCGCACAAAGTCAATCCAATCGACTTCGAGAATGGCGAAGGCAATCTAGGCATTGCCAATGCGGTGATGCGTTTCCTATCGGAAAAACTGCCGATTTCCCGCTGGCAACGTGACCTCACGGATTCCACGGTATTGCGCAATCTCGGCGTCGGCATCGCCCATCAGGTCATTGCCTTCGAATCGATCGCAAAAGGCATCAGCAAGCTAGAGGCCGATGCCTGGCGAATTGGGCAAGACCTCAACGACAACTGGGAAGTCCTGGGCGAAGCAATTCAAACGGTGATGCGTCGTTATGGTCTGCCGGAACCCTACGAACAGCTCAAACGCCTTACGCGCGGGCGCAAAATAGGCAAAGACGACTTGCGAGAGTTTATCCGTGAGCTGAATATTCCCGAACCTGCCAAGCAGCGCTTGCTCGACATGACTCCGGCGGACTATCTCGGAAATGCGACCGCGCAAGCAAAGCAAATCTGATCTGGGCTCAATATATGACTGATTCGCCATCGAGCAAGAGCGCCCCAAATGAACTTGACTTCGTGACCGTCACAGGTGCGGAGGCATTCGGCGATGCGGCATGCAAGGTCATCTCCGGGGCGCGCATTCAGCTCTCAATAATGAGCGTGGCGCTGGAAAAACCCATCTATGGCACTGAACGCTTTGCCAATGATTTACGGAACTTCATTCTCGAACACCGCCGAGCCCGATTAAGGATTCTGGTTCATGATCCAGTCTCAGCGGTCCGCAACTGCATCCGCCTGGTTGAACTGGGGCGCATGCTCTCCAGCCGCATCGAATTTCGCCGGGCTTCGGAAAAAGGGCAAAGGCTTCTGGAAGAGTACCTCGTGGCTGACGAGGAGGCGGTATTGCACCGCAGTTCGCCCGACCAGCTAGAGGCCAGGTACTACGCACGAGCGCCCATGGTGGCGCGAAGTCAGCTCAAGGCCTTTGATGGCGTTTGGGAAGAGTCGCCCGTGGCCCGTGAGATGAGTGCTCTGGGTCTGTAGCCGTAGCACCAGCACCAGCTTGCCTTATTCCTCAGGCTTGATTGCTTCGAAGTTTAGGATTTCTTCCCGCAAACTGATCGGCAGCGGCTTGGCCTGCTGAACTTTATAATCAAACCAGACGACGACGCTTTCTGTTACCGCGTGACAGACGCCACCAACAAATAGGGCGCCTCTGAGCATAATGCTCGAAGTACCGAGCCGAAGCGCGCGGATGCCAAGGTCAAGTTTGGAAGGATGCTCGAGCTGCACGATGAAGTCACAGCCGATGCGGGCCAGAATGAAATTGGCTCCTGGCGCCTGGCCCAATCCCGCCGCGACAGTTCTGGACCACAAATAATCCGTGCGCCCCTGTTCATCATAGGTGAAATATTTAGCATTGTTGATATGGCCCAGGCGATCTACGTCCCCCCAACGTGTGCTGATGGGACAGAAATGCCGAAATTCATGGCGGTGGGCATTTTTCACTTCCCGCGGCCGGCCTGACGCTCATTCAATCGCTGTGCTGCTGCTGCCACGATTCTGAGTTTTTGCTCTGAGCGCGCCAGTGGCCAGGCCATGACTTCATCGGCCAGCCGTCCACAACCTTCACAGACCTTATCGTCGCCCAGTACGCACACGCTGATACAGGGTGAAGGCACGGATACCTCGAGCTCTTCCTTCATTGAAAGATACGCCGACTAACGAACTCGGACATTGAATTCCACGCGCCGATTGAGGCGGCGACCCGATTCATTTCCGTTGTCAGCAATCGGCGCAGACTCGCCAAAGCCCAACGCGCTCAGCCTTCGCGCTTCAACCGCCCGTCCAATCAAATATTGGCGCACGGATTCAGCACGCTCCTGCGAAAGCACCAGATTGAAATTGTCATTTCCCTGACTATCGGTGTGCCCTACGATCTCCACCTCAAGATTTTTCTGTCGATAGAGCGTTCGCGCCACATTATCCAAAGCAATCTTGGAATCGCCGGTCAGTTTGGCGGACCCGGTCGCAAATTGGATTCCACGCATCACAATCGTCTGTTCTACCAGACAACCGGTGGCATCTATCTTCATGCCCGTGACGGTTTCCGGACAAGCATCTATCTCGTCGAGCACGCCATCGCCATCCGAATCCGCAATGGACTTGACGCTACAGCCGCTGCTGTCTACCGGCGTCCCGGCGACAGTGCCCGGGCATTGGTCATTGCGGTCGGCCACGCTGTCACCATCTGAGTCAGTGATGCATTCACCGCGTCCCGTCACCGGATCCACAATGCGATTGGCGCAGACCATTTCATCAGGATATTCCGGTGCGGGAACAACACGCGCTGAATGAGACGGGCGCTTATTGCTGCCGACTTCAGCTCCGGACCCGAAAGGTAGCTGAAGCCCCAATTGCAGCTGGAAATCAATCAGAAACTCTTCATCCGGAACGCTCTTGTTGTTGATCTGGAACAAGGCACTGCCCTGAGCGCGAATTGCCCAGCCGCGCCAGCCGATCGGGAACAGGGCACCTAGCCCCCCATCCACACCCGGGTGGAAATGACTGTCATTCAGAACGTCTTCATGCAGCGCGCCGGCGCCGATGTGCACGAATGGCTTGGCATCCGCAATCCAGCGACCGCCGATCTCTCGGACCCAGTGTACGAACAAGGACTTTTGATCGTCGGTGGTCTGCTGATTATTGGGACCACCGCCATCGCGCTCGCGCTGCACATACTTCAGCGTGAATTCGATCGACTCTCCCTGACGGGCAATCGGCAGCCCAAAACCGAGAGCACCACCATAGCCAAGCTTGGAATTACGATTGTCCTGCCCCAATTCGACAATACCAGCGGCCGTGCCATAGGAGCCATAGTAGCCATCGGGACTAACGGCGTGCGCCGCGCCAGACAGGACAAGCGCGGCCAGCAACAATGATCGACTCAGGGTTCTCATGCTCATCGGGATTCGTGGCTCATCGAGTTACGTAATTGAAGCTTCGAAGCAAGGGACTCTACCGAGGGCGCGCAGGCGCAGCAATCGGACTACAGAATGGGCACATGCGTTCACCTTGCCGACAGCTCACGAGCACAGTCGGCGATCAGGCCCGGTCCTTCATAAATAAACCCTGAATAAATCTGAATCAAATCCGCACCGGCCTCCCGCTTCGCCCTGGCGTCCACAGCACGACATATTCCGCCAACCCCGATCAGCACGAAATCGTCTCCGACCTGACTGCGCAAAGATTTCAGCGTGGCGGTTGCCTTCGCCATCAGGGGCGCTCCGGAGAGTCCACCCATCTCTTTCGAATCAGGGTGTCCTTCCACCAAGGGGCGTGTCACGGTTGTATTGGTCGCGATCAGGCCATCAACACGATGGCGCCGGGCCGCACGGGCAAGAACGGAGATCTGCGCTTCATCCACGTCCGGGGCAATCTTGACCAGCAGAGGAACTCGACGGCCCTGTTCCTGAGCCAGGACCTCTCTTTCGACAGCTAGCCGCTTGAGCAAGGCGTTGATATTGCCTTCGTCCTGCAGGTCCCGCAGGTTCTTCGTATTCGGCGAGGAAATATTGACGGTGACGTAGCCTGCATGCGCGTGCACCTTCTGCAGGCAGATCAGATAGTCATCAATGGCGCCTGCCATCGGTGTATCCGCATTCTTGCCAATATTGATGCCCAGCACCCCGGAAAAAGAACTTTCCCGGACTCTGGACAAGAGATGATCCACGCCCTTGTTGTTGAAGCCGAGCCGATTGATCAGCGCCCGATGCTGGGGCAGCCGAAACATGCGCGGGCGCGGATTTCCCGGTTGCGGCCTGGGGGTGACGGTGCCCACCTCGACAAAGCCGAATCCGAGTCGCGACCAGGCATCGAGGCATTCGCCGTTCTTGTCGAGCCCGGCGGCAAGCCCTACCCGATTGCGAAAGTGCAAGCCCATCAGATCAACCGGATCCTCAACAGACGCACCGGCAAACGGTGCGGTAGCCAAGGCCGGAAAGTGTCGGAACGCATCCAATGTCAGCTCATGCGCCTTCTCGGCATCGAGTTTGAACAGGGCGCTACGCGCGATCTTGTAGAGCATCTTCGTGAATTTACTAAGAGCTGGCGGGACCCGATGCGGGGGGAACGATCATGGCCGGCTGCGCAGCAGGGCCGATGAACTTGGGCTGAAGTCTTGGCGGCGGTAGCATCCATTTGCGCAACAGAGCGGGCATGGGCAATACATTAGCAACTCGGCGGCGCCAGGTTGCGGCCTCATATCGCATCAGGTCCTGGGAGGCGTTGAGCGGAAGACGTGCAAATGACCACGCGACATCGCGCAGCATCAGGCGTGCTGGGGTGTTTTCGTAAAGAGAACCATAACTACCAATGGCCGCAAAAAGAGCGCGTGACAAATGCAGATAATCGCGTTGGAGCACCAAGCCAAATTGCTGGGTGTTCGACATCAGGTGCAGAATGGCCTGCGCACGACGGTGCAATCCCTCGATTCCGCCCCGACGCAGTTCGCGTACAAAGGTGCGGGGCGTCAGTGCTGTCACGTGTTTCTTAACTAAGGTCTCATCCAGCCCGGCCTTGATTTCATCCCAGCGCCGCGCGTTCTTTTCCGGTTGTGTGGACATGGCGACCAAAGAATCAGCAATCATCTTGGTGTCGGCCAGAACGGCGGCCACCAGATAAGTCCAAACCGGGCCGAGCTTGCCTTCTAACTGAACCACATTGCCCCAGTCGATCAAGTGCAGGCCACCGCGCGCATCGATCATGACATTGCCCGGATGCAGATCGCCGTGAATTTCGTGATACAGAAAAACATGTTGCAAGACGGCGTAAATAAGGCGTTCGGAGATCTGCCCCTGGAAGCGGCGCAGCTCCCGTTTACTCATGCGCTGGACGGCCCGCGTCAGACTCGCCGCGTCAGACAAATACTCCATCTCCAGAATTCGATGGGAATGTCCGTACAACTCGGGCACTTTCCATACTTTTGAATTCAGACTGCGTTCGTAGAAACGCAGGTGGTTCTGTGCCTCGGCCTCAAAATCCAGTTCTTCAATAAAGCCCGCCACAAACTCATCGACCTGCTCCTGCATCGCGCGCAGGAAGGGTGTGAGCTTGGAATGTGGCGCCCAATACTGGCTAGACATGATGGCCAGACCCAAGACCATCTTGCCGATGGCGAATTCACGGTCGATATTGTGCCTTCCAACCTTGATCACGACTTCGCGAAGCACTTCCCGACCGTCCTCCGTGAACGGTTTCTTGGCAAAGTAAACGCTGCCAATGGAGCCGGACTTGACCGGCCGCTCGGCATCAAAATCGAGAAATAATTGATGCGGCAGCTTTCCATAGCACTCCATGAAGGCTGCGTTGACCTCTTCAGCGCTCATGCCCGGTACGTCCTCGTGAAAGACGGTGAGTTCGCGCGCTATCTCATTCGGCAGAAACTCGGCATTGGCTGCGGCAATTTGCGCCATCTTGACGAAGAAAGGCCCGAACTCACCGACCATTCGCGCAACGATCTTTGCCTGCCCCGAAAAATCCCTAGGATCGGTCTGGAAAAACGGCCGGATATGACGCAGCGCCTTGATCTGACGACGCATGATGCCCAGGTCCTGTCGCACGACGCCGGCACGGCGCAGGACTTCGCGCACTTGCCACTCGTTGAAGCGCCTGCCCGCCTTGAGCACGTTGATCACTTCGACCAGAGTTGGCTCGTAGGTTCGCAGCACCAGCCGCACCATATCGACGCTTAGCTCACCGAGGCCCTTGAGTTCGGGGGATGAGAACAGCTCGTCGAAGAAGTCCCAGAACTCCTGCACCAAGGGTTCTGGAATCGGCATCGGACTGCGCGACAATACCTGATCGACGACGTAGCGGATCAAATCTTCAGTCGATTCTTCATTCGGAATCAGACCACGGCTGCGCAAATAAGTCGTGAGCTTGCCGCCTTTCATCAGCGGGTGACGGTAGAAGCCCTCCACCGCCTGATCAATGGCAGAAGCGAGTTCCCCGCGTGTCACGTCCCGCTCAGCCGCGACCAGTTTGAACAGGCTGCCAAAACCACGAGTGAGCTTGTAGGTGGAAATCGAGAAGCGACCGATTTCGCGCACGACACCACCTTTCGCCTTCCCGATCACTTGTGCTCGATCCCCGCCGCCTACAGGCTGCCGTGGGACATCGCTCACGGCAGAGTCAGCCAGTGACCCAGTTTTTCCTGCTTGGCCCGCAGATAGGCTTCGTTATGTGGGTTGCGCCCGGATTCCAGGCCGACGCGCTCCGTGATCTCGATTCCATCGCGGGTGAGGGCATCCAGTTTGCGGGGATTGTTGGTCATCAGGCGAATGCGTTTTAGGCCGATTTCCTGCAGAAGCTGAACTGCCAGATCATACTCGCGGGCATCGGCGGGGAAGCCCAGTTGATGATTGGCTTCCACCGTGTCGCTACCCTGATCCTGCAGCGCATAAGCTCGTATCTTATTGCCCAGTCCAATTCCACGCCCTTCCTGGCGCAGATAGAGCACCGCACCGCAGTTTTCCCTGGCAATCGCTGATAGCGCGGCATCCAGCTGAAACCCGCAGTCGCAGCGCAGAGAAAAAAGAGCATCGCCCGTCAGGCATTCGGAGTGAACCCGAATCAGAGGCGCATCCGCCTGGGCCAGATCACCGAGCGAAATCACGACATGCTCCTTGCCATCTTGGGAAGCAAAGACGGCGACACGGAACTCAGCAAAATGCGTGGGCAATTTCGCCTCTGCGATGCGTTGAAGCTCGCTCATGGATATAAAAAGATAGGGAACGGTTGGGAACCGGGAATATTACCGTGACTGGACCCTGAGCAGGACATTGATTGCGATGCACAGCGTCTCGCCCTGACCGGGCTTCCCTATCAATATCAATTCTTTATTGAATGCATTTTCTACGGCACTTGCCTCAGGCCCCGATAAAATTCTGGCCGCAGACCCGCAAGGTCTGCCCATTTAGCCCGGAGGACAGCGGCGAGGCGAAGAAGCCGACGGCCTCCGCAATATCCGAAGGCAAGCCACCTTGGGACAGAGAATTGAGTCGGCGGCCGACTTCGCGGGTCATCATGGGCATTGCGGCAGTCATCTGAGTCTCGATGAAGCCGGGCGCCACTGCATTGATCGCGCCTCCCATCTGCTCCATCTGCGGGGCGAAAGCGGCGGTGTAGCCGATGATTCCAGCTTTTGTCGCTGCGTAATTGGTCTGGCCTGCATTACCACCGATCCCCCCGATTGAGGAGATACAAACCATGCGCGCACCACGGGCCAGACCCTGATCCGCGATCAGTGCGTCGTTGATGCGCATGATGCTGCCCAGATTGATATCCAGGACCATATCCCACAGATGCGGCTTCATATTGCGCAACATCTTGTCGCGCGTGACACCCGCATTGTGCACCACGATGTCCAGTTCGCCGCATTCGGCGATGATCCGGGCTCCAGCGTCGGCGGCCGTTACATCGAGCGCCAAGCCTTGACCCTCGACCCGGCTCATGGTTTCAGCCAAGGCGCCCTCCTCTTGCGGACGGTCCATACCGATGACCTGCGCGCCTTCTCGTGCCAGCACTTCGGCTATCGCCGCACCAATTCCGCGTGCAGCACCGGTCACCAGGGCTTTCTTGCCACTGAGCAGCTGAACCACGTTTTTTGAAATCTTTCCGCCCGCACCCAAAACCAGCACCTGCCCGGTAATGAAGGCAGAGCACTCGGTAAGGAAAAAGTTGAGGATCCCCTGCAAGTTCACTTCCCCACCGGTTTCAACCTCGATAAGGTTGGCAGTTGCACCTTTTTTTCCTATCTCCTTGCCCAGAGCCCGAATAAAGCCGCGCAGCGCGGTTGAGGTTGTCTTGCGGCCGACATCGTCACAGGAATCGGGTGCACGCGAAACCAGGACAACACGCCCATGAGCGGCGAGATTGGCAATCCGCGGTTGCAGAAAGTCGAACAGGTCACGCAAATCAGCGGCAGAGGCGACGCCACTGGCGTCAAATACAAAGGCATGAGGGGAGAAGCGCTCGCCTGCGGGTTCTCCTTTCAATTGGACCGACTGTTCAGCAGCAGCAGCCTTGACGGGGCCCAAGCCGCCATGATCGGTGGCAACGTAGACTTCAGCGCCGGTGGCAACAACAGCAGAGAGCATGGCACCGGCCATTTGTGCCGATTTAGCTGAACCGATCTGCACCGGCTGTCCGGTCAAGGGAATTTGCGCATATGCCCCGGCCGCTCGCCGCAGTCGCACGGGGGCGGGCAAGCCCAACATGCCAGAAAGTTGTTTGCCAAAGCCACTCTGGCTGAAGTCCAAATATCGATCACTCATATCCAAGTCCGTTTCTGGTGCGCAAAATCTGCTAGAAATAGCCGAATTTAGGCGCTGTCATAGAGGGCGCAGCTTAATTTCGTGGGCGCTAAAACGCACTGACATGAGCGCCGAGGGTGAACGGCATTAATGTATGCGTAATAATGCTGCGCATAGCGTACGGTCTCAGTTGCATGTTCTGCGTCAATGTCACAACGAAAGCCTTCATCAAATTAAAAAATTATTGGGGATGAGATAGATATGGATTTCGAAAATAAAGGGCAGACAAAAGACACTAAACCAGCAGAACCTGCGACGGCCAAACAGCAAATCCAGCCCGAAAACGACGGCGAAAATGTCGCTTCTTTGGCCGGCAAACCATCCATCACGGCGATGATCGGTACAACCATCGCCGTTGGGGTGACCGCCTACTTCCTGCTTAACTGGCTCAAGCCGATTGACGGCGCTGCGGAAGTGGCCGACAGCGGCATCACCGCTGAAGACGTTTTCGCCGGAGATATCTATAGCGCCCCTGCGGCCGTAGAGGGCGCCGAATTCGAGGACAGTGAAGCAGCTGCCCCATCTGCTGACGCGGGGTCTCCGGGTCCGTCTGAGAGCGCCATTGAAATCGAAAACCCCGATTCGATCACGGCGCTTGATCACAGCGACAGCCCATCCAGCGACAGTGAGGCGCACGCAGCGGCCGGTGTTGAAGAAGCGCCTGCGGAAACACCTGCGGCCCAAGCCGAACCCACAACCACCACCGAGAGCGCTGACCAGGCAGTGGAGACAGTCAGCGTATCCCAACCGGTCAGCGCCGCAGTGCAACCCCACCAAGCGGTAGCGGCACCTGCCCCGGCTTCCTCACGCAAACCCTCTGCTAAATCAATCAGCTCAGCCTCCTCGGCAAGAGGCGCACCGACTGTGCAAGACGCGGAGATCAGCAAGCTGATCAGGCAGTTGGGTACCGCCTGGTGGGGTGCGTCGCAGGAAGGCAAGCTCAACGTGCTGTTCCTAGGCAGCACGGACTTCGACAAGGGCCTCGGCCTCCTGGCAGATGGTCGATTCGAGAACGCTGACTCCGCCAATCAAACGGTCGCGGTGCGTGCCCTGAGTGGCAGCAAAATCACGGGCAACTGGAAAACAGTCGATGGAAATGAGCGGATGCTGTTTTTTCCGGTCAAGCCTGGCGTCTATACGGTCGAGATTTCAGCGGGCTTGGCTGATGCTCAGGGGCGTGCCTACCAGCGCGACTCGAGTGGGCCGGTTCAGGTCAGACCGTAAGCGAGATCGCACAGGCACAAAGTGTCGCTAGATAAATCACAATCGACATGGTTCGCCACAGTCCGGACCATGTTGATGACTCATGTCCCGCCCTTGAAAGTTCGCCGGGATGAAGACGATGAGTGTGTGCTCTACACCTTGCCCAGAGACGCCGAAGTGGAGCCAACGCAGTTTGCCCGCCTATGGTTCGAAGGCGCCGACGTACACCTTCAAACCATCAAGGTGGGAATAGACCGTGGTAGCCCGGAAGCGCCGACCTTGCAGATCGTCAAACGCCGAAGAGGTGCCGATATCATTTCCGTAAAGGATCTTGACGCATCACTGGTCGAGGAAATAGAGCGGATGATCGCGCTCCGGGTGCAAATCTGCCGTGCGCGCGGACTCTTCTGAATTCATCCATCATCCACGCAGGCCGAGATGCCGAATTCCCTCTTTGACCTGACCGGAAAAGTGGCCTGGCTACCGCAAGACTTCTCGCCGCACACGGTGCGCATGTCGTTCTGGCGAGTCGCAAGCAGGAGGCACTCGATGAGGCGGCTGCATCCATCCGCGCCGCAGGCGGCATGGCCAGTGCCTACGCTGCGCACCAAGGAGACTCGGCGGCCTTGCAAAAGCTCATGAGCCATATCTCGGAACAACGCGGCAGGCTGGACATACTGGTCAATAATGCCGCAACCAACCCCTATTTCGGCCACGTCGCGGAAACGGACATGGCACTGGTCGACAAAACTTTGCAGGTGAATATTCGGGCTTATTTCGAGCTATCCTGCCTCGCCACCAAGCTGATGAAACAAAATGGCGGAGGCGCCATCGTCAACATTGCCAGCATCAATGGCCTGAGGCCCGCGCCGATGCAGGGCGTAGATTCGATTTCCAAAGCGGCGGTGATCAATATGACGAAAAGCTTTGCCAAAGAATGCGGCCCCTGGAAAGTGCAGGTCAATGCTGTCCTACCGGGGCTGACGGATACCAAGTTCGCATCCACCCTGATTTCGAATAAACAAATCGTCAGCACGTTCTTGGCCCAGGTACCCTTAGGCCGCTATGCCCAGCCTGAAGAGGTCGCCCCGGTAGTGCTTTATCTGGCCAGTGATGCGGCCAGCTATGTCACCGGCACTACACTGACGGTTGACGGTGGCTACCTGAGCTAGCCTGTCGCCTGCGGCAGAGTGGCGTGACATTGGCAAGGAACCTTCGGTCTTCTGCGCACTCAAATTCAGACCATCTTTTGGGACAGTTCCCGGCCTGCGGCGTAGACTGCGGGCAGCCATCGACATAAAACCATGTTCCGAAAATCCCTCATTGCACTGATTCTTGCTGGCGGACTGGTCCCCTTGGCCTGGGCGTCAGCCCGCGCACAGGAGATCAGCTACACAGATCCCTCGTCGATCGAGTCGATCGATGAATTGCCGGGTGTTTTTTCTCGCGATCTAAATCTGCCGCAACTGGGTGATCCAGCTGACACAGCACTGACACCCCAGCAAGAAGCGCAGCTGGGCGCTGATGTGGTGTCGCAGCTCTACGCCTACGAATACCTTGTCGAAGATCCGCAACTCACCGATTACCTCACCGCAACCGGCTGGCGATTGGCTGCCGCCAGTGGCGCCCAGCCTCAGCGCCTGCAGTTTCTGGTAATCAAGGACGATCGGATTAATGCGTTCGCCTTGCCCGGCGGATACATGGGATTCAATGCAGGATTGATTACCGCCAGCCGCCATGAAAGTGAAATGGCAGGGGTCATGGCGCACGAGCTGGCACACGTCACTCAGCGTCACATTGCGCGTGGCGCCGCCAGAGGTGGAGGGCTGGCCACCATCGCCACCTGGGCCGCGGTGCTGGCAGCAATCATCGCCGGATCAGCCGATCCCGAAGTGATTCTGGCCGCACTAGGTGCCGGACAAAGCATCAGCTATCAGCGCCAGGTCGCATTTACTCGCTCGCATGAAATCGAGGCTGACCGAATCGGCATCCAGACCCTCTCAGAGGCTGGATTTGATACGCGTGGCATGGCTTCATTTTTTCAGAAGCTGGAACAACAATCTCGCCTGTATGGCAACGGCGTTCCGGAATTTCTGCGCACCCATCCCATCAACACTTCCCGCATTTCTGAAGCAAGGGCACGGGCAGAAGCGCTACCGAATTCCGAGGCGCCTGATTCAATCGAATTTCAGCTGATGAAAGCGCGCACCCAGGTCTTCGCGGCCGATCAGCCCAGTGCGGCTTTGGGGACATTCTCCTCATTAATTCGCTCCGGGCAGGACACGCCCGCAAACCGATACGGCCAGGCCCTTGCCCTGCACTTTCTCGGACAGAGCAGAAAGGCCCTTGACTCGGTCCAGAGCACCATTGATCAGCACCCGCAGCAGATCAACCTCCTGTTGTTGCAGGCGGAGCTGGAAATAGGTACGGGCGAGACTGAACGTGGGCTGGAGACTTATCGACGGGCGCTGGCACGCCACCCGCGGGCGGCGGCGGCCATTCTCGAATATAGCGAAGCGTTGATCACGGCCGGCCAACCCGAGTTGGCGCGACAGACGCTCCTGGCTGCTAACCCATCATTCGAAATTCGCATGGACACCCATCGGCTACTGTCTCTGGCTGCCCGCCAGACCGACAACGATGCAGAAGCCAGTTACCAGATGGCAAATTTTCTGTTCCTGCGCGGTGATCCGGGCGGCGCCCTGTCACAGCTGGACGCCGGACTGCGCATTTCCGATTTGAGTAGTCAGGAACGCGCACGTTTGATTGCCCGACGTGCCGAAATGCGTGACGCCCTTCCCCGTAATTGGGACCCGGACCGTGAACGCGAGCGTAATCGGCGCCGATGAACCCTCGAAACGCCGCCTAATTGATTTTTGATGCTGCCAGTGTTGCAGCACCCGGGGCGAGTGTGATCCCCAGTCGATAGTGCCCGGTGTTGTAAAACAGGCCGTCGCGTCCAGACGCCCAGTCACACAGGGGCGCCTGATCGACTGCCATCGGCCGGATGCCGGACCAGTGATGCAGGACCTCGCGATCTGCTAGCCAGGGCGCGAGCTGATGCGCCGCCGACAGAATATCCACCCTCGCCCTGTCATCGCAGCCATCATCAAATCCAGCGGATTCCAGAGTGCTGCCGGCAACAATCAGGCCATCAACTCGCTGAATCAAATACATGCCGTCAAGCACGCGTGTCTCACCCAATTCGCCAGGGCGACCGCGCAGGGCGAGCATCTGACCTCGTACCGGCTCGATCTTGCAGGCGGGTTCTAATTGAGCGCTCCAGGCCCCCCCGGCCAACACAACTGCACCGGAAGGATAAACACCTCCTTGATGTGTCACACCGCGAACCCGCTCGCCCCCAATCAAGCCGTCGACGAGGTGCCCCTCGAATAGCTCGCCACCGCTGCGTTCAAACGCAGTTTTGAGGGCCTGCAGCAATCGAGGACTGCGCACTTGCGCAATACCCGGCAACTTCCAATCAGGCCGCGACTCGCCCGGCCGTCGCTCTCCCTCCCAAGAACGAAACTCAAGTGCGCACTGTTCTGCCATCCGTTGCCATGCTGGAATATCCAGTGGGGAGTAGACCGCTAGTCCACTGACGACGTATTCGGGGTCGATGCCGCTCCGATCCTTCAACTCAGCGCACCAGTCCGGATAGAGGCGCAGACTATCGCGCAGTACAGGCAAGTTCGTTGCATTTACGGCGTCCGGCTCCAACGGCCCCAGAATACCGCCTGCGGCCCACGTCGCACCGCCCGGGCCGACGCGGCCGCGCTCCATGACCCACACACGCATGCCTTTAGCCATGAGTGCCAGTGCGGTCGCCAGACCAATGACACCTGCGCCGATAACAATAACGTCAGGTGATGAACGAGTCGGGAACATATTCTGCAATCAGGTTCTTTTAACAATGGATGGGATTTGGCAGATAAGTAAAAAACCACTGGCGAGGTGCAAATGATCCGTCCATCTGACGGCCTCATTGATTGCCCAAGTGACTGATATAACTAGGTTCATGGTCTGGAAAAAAGGATTCACGATGTTGGAATTGATGGCGACGATGGCGATCGCCTCGATTCTGCTGGCTATCGCTGCTCCGCAGTTGTCGCACTTCGGTCTGGCGGCGGCCAGAGCCAAGGGCGCAATCGAATTGTACGGTGCACTCAATGAAGCGCGCTCGGAATCGGTCGCTCGCAACGACACCGTCACAATCTGCCGGCGAAACTGGTATTCCTCGGGCAGTTTCCCCCAGTGCGCGACACAGAGCGCTGGCACCTGGGCTCAGGGGTGGATCGTCTATCAGGACAGTGATGGTGATTTCTCCGGCACTGAGCCGGACAGTCCGGATGACATCATTTCAACTTACGAACGTATCGGCAGCACCAGCCCGACCCAGGACAGGGATGCATTCGCCATTCTGACCACACTCAATTCTCCCACCCATCTGACTTTCCTACCCAATGGCCGCACCGGTGAACGCGCCCAGTTCACCCTGTGCGAGAACTCCGGCAGATTGAAAGATGCGCGCCTGATCGACATTGCCATGAGCGGTCGCGTCAGTCTGATACCACTGGACGAGAGCTCTCTACCCGATGCCTGCCCGGGTTGACTGGATGCAACGCGCACGTGGATTCACTTTGATCGAAGTCTTGGTGACCATGTTCGTCCTTGCCATTGGTCTGCTGGCAGTCGCCAGCTTGCAGGCCATGTCAAAAAAACTTCATTACGATGCCATCCAGCGGACGAGCGCAGGCGCTCTGGCCCAGTCCATGGTCGAATCCATGCGCGGCAATCCGGCTCATCTGGATGCCTATCTCACCACCGATGCTTCGCAGCTGAGCCTGAACACAGACTGCGCACAGACCATCTGCTCAGAGGCACAACTGGCAAGCTATGATCTGTACCGCTGGAATCGGGAAATGCAGGGCGTGGAAACCCAATCCGGCAGCGACAGCGCCGGTGGTCTGGTCAATCCAACAGGCTGCATCTCCAAGGACGGCGCCCTTCCCGGCTTGTACATCATCGCCATCGCCTGGCGCGGTATCACCGGATTAGATCCACCGGACGCCGACGATCCCAGCGACGATCCCACGCGCAATACCTGTGGTCAGGGCATTGGGCGCTACGATGATCCGCTAGCAAGCGGAAACGATGATCGTATGCGCCGAATTGTGCTCATAAACGCCTATATATCCGACCCCAATGCCGCGACGCTATCCAATGCGCCCTGAAATTTTTCAGCCGCGTTTTGTCAGTTCTGTCAGCGGCTACACGCTGATTGAACTGCTGGTGGCAAGCACACTCGGCCTGCTGCTGCTGCTCGGCGTGGGCACCCTTTTTATCAATACCAATCGCAGTTACAAGGAAAACGAGCTGATTACCGGCATGCAGGATCAGGCCCGCTTCGCACTCTCCACACTGTCACGCGACTTTGCACTGGCCGGATACTGGGGCGGCATGCAAGGATCGATCAACATCGTCCCCAATCTGCAGACGCCCGATACGGAAGATGACTACTCGAATGCCACCACGGCGCTGACCAGTGCGCTGGATTGCGGGCAGATCAGCGAGATCTGGAGTTTCAAGTTGCACCAGGCTGTCGAATTCCGAAATCACAATGAAAGTGAGGCGATCAGCGCCAAATGGAAATGCATCGGCAATCATGTTGCCGGGACCGATGCCGTTGCGATTCGTCATGTCAGCGCGCAGGAAACCGGCGAAATGGCGTCCGGCGACGGCGACGTGCTACTGCGTCCGTATCACTTTTACCTGCAAAGCAATGGCACCGTCGGAACCCTCACGCGTTGGGGTTCGGCGGCGCGCAACTCACCCGATCCAGCCGAAGTGCCAGCGAGTGCGCCAATGACGTTTTACCGCTACACACCGCGGATTTATTTCATTCGCGACTTTTCCGTAAGCCCCGGGGATGGAATTCCCACACTGTGCCGGAAGGCGCTGTGCCCTAGCCAGTACGCAGGCAATGGCGACCCGGAACTCGCAAGCTGTAATGAAGCCGGAGGTACTACCGCTGCGCTGGGGTACTACTCGGAGTGCATTGCCGAAGGCATCGAAGACATGCAGATCACCTGGGGCCTGGATACCGACGGCGACTTCGTGGTGGATCGCTACGAAACCAATCCCAGTCTGGCGCAACACGCACAATTCCGCTCCGCTATCATTCAATTGCTGGTGCGTTCGCGCAGCGCTAGCCCGAATCATGTTGACAGCAAAACCTATACGCTGGCAGGCAAGAGCACGTTCACGCCATCTTCGGTCACAGATCCCGACGGCACGCCCGCCAAAGCGCAGACCAAACGTTTTTTCCGTCGGGTATACAGCACGACAGTGCAACTTCGAAACATGGGTATTCACGACGGCAGTGGGATTCAATGAAATGAAGCGGCATTCTTCTCAGCTACACGGGCAGCAGGGAGCGGCTCTGGCCACTGCACTGTTTTTCATGATCGTCATCACCCTGCTCGGTCTGGCTGCGATGCGATCGGGTCGCACCGATCTCCGCCTTGCACTGAACGAAGAAAGCCGTGTGCAGGCGCTGCAAAGCGCACAGTCCCTGCTCGAAGATCTGCTGCTAGATGCAGACAACCTCGCAGTACTACCTGGCTCAGGTTATGTACAGAGCTGTTATATCTCGGACCTCCTGGACGCCAGCGTGTTAGCTGCCAAGCAGGGCTTCGATTGCGGCTCGTCGAGTAACGATGCCTCTGTGTTGTCCGATGGTCCGCTCAAAAAATATGGCTACACCCTGATCGAGAGAGAGAGCGTCGCCGGCTCGGACTTTGCCCCGGTGTCGGCGCTACGCCGAGGGGATAGCGGCGCTCAATTCAAGCTCGCCAGTTTCACCGTCCTTTCCGGCTATGACCGAACCATGAGCAGTCGTGCGGCCGATGCGCCGGAAGAAAGCAACTTTGCGGCGGCAGAAGTCAGCCAGGGCACTTACGTCAAGGTCAATTCCGTCGCCGGTGTGGTTACGGAGTAGAAATGAACATCAACACTATCCGTCAAAAACTGCTGGGCGTCTTACTAGGTTTCTTCGTGGCGCTACCAACGGTGTTTGCTGACGACATCGAGATCTATAACAACCCGGAAGACAATCCTCTGCGGCCACCACAAACCATTCTGGTTCTGGATTTGAATCTTCTGGCCACATGTGAAGGCACGCTCACGGGGAACAGCAATCCAGCCAATGTCAATGAACCGCAACTTTGCCTGAGCGTTCAAACAAACACCCTGCTCAAGGATTTGCTCGCAGGTCTAACAGGGGACGCAGCCACCACCTCTACCTTTCTGAGCAGCCTGCTCAAGGGCACAGCACCAGCAGGAGGCACCGGACTCAGCGCGACCGAGCTTTGCACGGTCACAAACGCACTCGGCCTGCCTTCGCCTTCCATATCACTCGGCCTTGCCGGCACGCTGAGCTGTAGCACGCTGTCCAGCCTGCTGGCGAACCCGCTGACTGCTCCGCTCGTCAATGGTGTCCTTGGCAGCTTTGTCGACCAGCTCGTCGCCGGGCTTGTCGGCCCCCTGCTGATCACCGCTGCAGGACAATTACCTACACTGGTAAGTGGCCTCCTGCAGGCCACGATCACCGGCATTCTGTCGCTGAATCAGGTTTCGCTGATCTCCGTATTGGAAAGCATGCTCAATGTGCTAATCAACTCGCGTGTTGCGATCATGCTGACGCACGCAGACAGAAGCTCCGCCGAAGGCTTGCCAGCCAGCACCTGTCCCTTTGGCGAACAGGCCTCCATTCCCACCACTCGACGCGAGACAGTCAGCTGCAGCAATGGCGCTTTCTTTCTGGTCGGATTCACACCGCTGGTAGATCAGGGATCGGTAGATGCTCTGATCGCATTGGTGACCACACAGCTCACCAATCTGGTCGATCCGAGCAATATCGCCAACTCATTGGGCACTTTGTTTTCGGGCCTGGTCACTCAACCGACAGACCTTCTACCCCCGTATCAGGGCAAAGAGACCTATGTCGAGATCGCCAACTACCTAAGCGGCGGGAATGTTTATAACGCCCCGCTGAATGACTGGGACGGTCTGAGCGGAGTACTGTCTCGCGATACCTCGATCGAGAGCGGTGGCAATTATATTCAGCCAGATTCACAGTGCGACACCGTCAATGTCCTGAACGTGATTGCAAGTAACACAGAACTTGAAGATGAATCGGATGCCGAAGTGGGCAGATATTTTCCTGGCGCCGCATCTAGCGGCAGCTACGCCCTCGGCGACGTCGTCAATAATGCGGCAGATCCTGGAATTACCGACAGTGACGGCAACCAGATCAGCATTGAGTCTCGATTTATCATCCAGGAAAATTTATCCAGTCTGGCCGCGCTTTCCGCCACTGGTGCGAACCTCAATACCTACGCGAATAATCTGGGCTTGCTCGGCTTGGGGCAAACCATTGCCGAACTTTTAAAACCGGTGCTTCAGATCAACGCCAGCCTGCTGACGCCGAGCAACACGGCAGACGCGACAAACCCGGGTCAGCTACGGCGCGATACTTTCTTTCCAGGCTTCCTGCCAGCTGAAGGCCAGAGCCCGCGCTGGGATGGCAACCTTAAAAAACTGAACTTGAAAGACATCAGCACCGATTCCAACACGATTCAGTTCCAGTACCAGGATGCGAATGGCAGTAATGCCATCGCCGAGGATGGGCGTATCGCCACGAACGCACTTACCGTGTGGACCGACCCCTCCCTGCTTGGCAGCGGCACGACAGCAGACGGGCGCATCGCAACACTGGGTGGTGCGGGTCAAAAGATTCCTGGCTTTCGGGTCGATGGTGGCGGCAATCCCGGACGGGCGAACGCCGATGGGTTTCGGCAGTTGTTCTATGACAAATACACCTCCGGTGTGCCATCTTTGAGCGCACTGGATGCCGATAATGACGCCGTTCGCAACGAACTGCAGTCCGTGCTCGGTGCCGCCAACGATGCAGAGGCACATGAACTTCTGCTCTATGCCCGTGGCTACGAAGTCGGGACAAGCGCGAACTCCTTGGGCACCGGCAGCGAGCGCAGCGGGCGTAGCTGGTTACATGGCGCGGTTCTGCATTCCCGCCCGGTCGCCATCAACTATGGCGCTCGCGGTGGCTACACTGAGAACAATCCCGACATTCGGGTGCTTTACGGCGCCACAGATGGCTATCTGCGCATGCTGCGCAATACCCTGCCCTCGACCGGCAGCACCCAGTCAGGGGTGGAGCGCTGGGCCTTCATGCCTCAGGCGGTCATGAGTCAGCAAAAGGTTTTGCGCGACCACAATAGTACTGCTGCCTTTCCCTACGGCGTGGATGGCGCACCCACGGTCGTCATTCGCGATCGAAGCACCAGCGGCGGTAGCGCAGATGGCGTGCTCAGCTCGAATAATAGCCACGACAGGGTGACGGCCTACTTTGGTCTGCGCCGAGGGGGAAGCAGCATGTACGCGCTGAACCTCAACAATCCGGATAGCCCTGCACTGCTTTGGCGCATAGGTCCAGATGGCTTGTACAACAGCACCGGTTTGGTCGCGGGCTCCACGACACAGTTCGCCGAAATGGCGCTGACGATGAGCAGCCCCCAAGCGGGCAGAGTACGCTATGACCATGACAATAACGCCAGCACCAGTGCGATCACGACCAGTGCCGTCACTTTCGGCGCTGGATATAACGGTGGTCGCACCACGGCCAATATTCGCCTGGCCAAAGATCTTGCGCGCGGGAGCGACGGCCTGCTAGGTCTGGACGACTCCAAGGGCAATGCTATCTATATTGTCGATGGCCTCAGCGGCGAGCTGATCTGGAAAGCGACGCAGGGCGCGCTGGACGAAACGCAAGCCTATGACGAATCCAGCCGCACATTCCATCACCCGCTGATGGTCGACAGCTTTGCGGCAGACGTCACCGCCGTCGATACCAATGGCGATGGCCGTATTGATCGAATCTATGCCCTTGATACCGGTGGCCGTCTGTGGCGTGTAGACATGCCGGGCAGCGACCGTAACGATTGGACGATCACGCCACTGGCGAGCGTCGGGCGCCATGGTGAAGCCAATGTCAGCAATGACCGTCGCTTCTTCCAGGCGCCTGACTACGTGCCATTTCGTGACGACAATGGACCCTACGACGCCATTGTGTTTGGTTCTGGTGATCGGGCTGATCCGTTCAATATCAGCACACAAAATTATTTGTACGCCTACCGTGATCGCGCAGTGAGCAGCGGCAAGGCGATTGCCCAAATAGCGACCACAGAGGCTGAGCTGAGCGCACAGAGTGACTTTGTCGATCTCACTGCAGCGTGCGCAGATGCGGCCACAGACTGTGGCCTGTCGGCCAAGGATGCGATCGGTTGGAAAATTGCCCTGCCTGGGCGCGGCGAGAAAGTCTTGTCGCAGGCATTGTCGACAGGTGGCGTTATTTACGTTTCGACCTATGTCACTCCCGATCCAAACGCACGTACTTGCGTTCCGCAGGAAGGCACCAACCGCCTGTACGGCGTGGCCCTGTCAGATAGCCGTCCGGTCGTCCCTGATTTCATCGCGGACGAAGATGGCGACAAGCGCAGCGGCGATGGCGGCACCCCGGGTCTGCCTGGCCTCCTCAATACTTTGGGAACCAACACGATCGCCGCTAATACGCAAACATTGGAGGCGCGCAGCCCGCGCTACTATCCCGTCTACTGGCGTGAGCGGCGCGGAGACGATGAGACCCGGCCCAGTCCAGATCAATGATACAAACCATCTCTAGAGAGCGCAGTAGCGGATTCACTCTGGTTGAACTGATGATCACGGTCGCTGTCGTGGCCATTCTTGCAGCCATCGCGCTGCCCAGTTACACCCAGTACGTCCGCCGATCCGATCGCACCGTGGGGAAATCCACCATGATTGACTTGATTGCACGCCAGGAAAGTTACTATCTGGATCACAAACGCTATGCGACCACGTTCGCGAAACTCGGTTTTAGCCCTGGGGCTCAGTACGTGGATCGTCAGGGCAATCTTTCCGCCAGCAGCACCACCGCTTCGATCTATCAGGCGAGTCTTCAGGGGAACCCCGGTTCCTCCAGTTGCCCACCAGGCGGCAGCGCCAGCGCCGCAGGATTCACGATTGCCATGCTTCCTATAGGGGCCCAGGCCGCGGATACGCGTTGCGGCACCCTTTGCCTGAGTTCGGCGGGTGTTCGCAGCGCCAGCGGCACATCGACTGACTGCTGGAGTCGCTGAGAGATCTGGAGCCTGTTAAGACAAAAATTTATCGGTGATGATCTGCGCTGCCTGAGCAGCCGCATTAAGCCTCAGCCCTTTGCGGACAACATCAAACTGGTCCAACTGCTCGCGGCGGCGTGCCTCTGACCCCAACAAGCGCGACACATCCTCCGCCAGCCTTTCAGGTGACGCTGCTTCCTGCAACAACTCCGTCACGCAAGGCTCCGGCGACAACAAATTCGGCAGACTCACATGTTTTGTTTTCAGTAGTCCCAGACGCAGCATCATCCACGCCGTCAAGGCCGATCCGCGATACGCCACGGTCATCGGGCGCCCCATCAACATGCACTCGAGCGTAGCCGTACCAGAAGCCAATAACACCGTTTCAGCGGCGCGCATCACGCTGCGCGACTGTCCCTTAATCACGCTCCACACGCAGTCGGGTGCGTACCGGCGAATGGCGGAGCTCATGATCGGCTCCAGCGAGGGCTTGGCAATGGGAGTCACGAAGCGAATGTCTGGAAACTGCCGATTCAGCAGTGCCGCGGCTCGAGCAAAAGGCTCCGCCAGATACTTCAGCTCGCCGCCACGCGAACCCGGCAGAACGGCCACCACCAGTCCCTCCTCAGGCAAACCGAGACTGCGCCGTGCCTCCCGCAGTTCGCCCGTGTTATCCAGCTGATCAGCCAAAGGATGACCGATATAGCGCGCATCAATATCGTGACCACGGTAATGCTGCGGCTCAAACGGCAGCAGGCACAGCATCAACTCAGCGGACTCGGCAATACCCTTGGCTCTGCCCGCTCGCCACGCCCAAATGGTAGGGCTAACGACATGCGCGGTACGCAGTCCGCGCGCTCTCAGGCGTCGCTCCAGTCCCAGATTGAAATCCGGCGCATCAATGCCGATGACCACATTCGGGCGCTCGGCGCTCAGCTTGCTGATCAGCTCGCTGCGCAGCTTCAAAAGTCGAGGAATGGCTGGCAACACCTCAGCCAACCCCATGACAGACAAGGAATCGATCGATCCCAGGGATTCACAGCCAGCGTCACGCATTTCTGGGCCAACAACGCCGACAATCCGAATACTTGGAATTCGCTTTCTAAGCGCCCTGGCGATGGCTGCGCCGAGCAGATCGCCAGACAATTCACCTGCGATCAAGGCAACTGTGAGATGTTGTTTTTTCAAGCTTTTCCTGTTTGGGTTGCGCCGATGTTAGTCTCGGCAGGCGAATAGAGTTTGGCAATATAAGTTTGCCAGCCAAAAAATTATGAAGGAGAACGCATGAAGTTTCAGATTGCGTGGGTCATCAAGCTGACATTGCTGCCTGTTTTGGCATTTGCCAAAGTCGACGCAGAAAAAGCAGCGGAACTAGGACAGCGACTCACGCCGGTGGGAGCCGAAGCTGCGGCTAACGCCGATGGTTCGATTCCGGCCTGGAAGCCACTGACTCTGGAACACTTCAAGCGTGGCGATAATCCCTACAAAGAGGACAAGCCGCTTTACACCGTAACAGCGAAGAACCTCGATCAGTACGCTGAGCTGCTTTCTGAGGGACAGAAGGCCTTGCTCAAGACGTTTCCCAACACGTTCTCAATGACGGTCTACCCAAGTCACCGGGGCGCGGCATTTCCTGATTGGTATTTGAAAGCGACCCAGGCCAATGCCAGCAAAGTAGAGCTAAGCAACTCCGGCCATGGCTTCTGTTGTGCGGCAAAAGGCTTCCCCTTCCCGATTCCCTCTAACGGCACCGAGGTGATGTGGAATCACATCATGCGCTACAACACTAAGGGCTATAAGGGCTATATCGCCTCAGCAGCTACCACCAGCGGTGGAGATTATGTGATCGAGCGCGCCTATCTTGAACTGGCCTACGTATATAACAATCCAGCCACCACGGTAGACAATCTCGATAATCAGAATGTCTACATCATGTCCAAGACCGTTGCCCCGGCCAGCAAGGCGGGTTCAGCAGTACTGGTGCACCTCCCGATCGATCGCATCAAGGAAACACCGGGCGTCTGGAGCTTTAACGCCTCGTCTAATCGTCAGTTGCGCGTCGGCGAGGTGGGCTATGACCACCCCGCCTTTGACGGTCTGATCACCCAGGACCAGATCGACATGTTCAACGGTCCGCTGGATCGCTACAGCATCAAGCTGGTCGGCAAGCGCGAGATGCTGGTGCCCTACAACAGCTACGCCCTGTACGACGATAATCTCAAGTACGAGGACATCCTCACCAAGGGCCATATCAACCCAAAGTACGTCCGCTACGAAAAGCACCGGGTCTGGGTGATTGAGGCCCAGACCCGCCCCGGACTGTCTCATCTGTATAAAACGCGCGTGTTTTATGTTGATGAGGACTCGTGGATCGTTTTGGCGCAGGACATCAACGATCAGCGCGATGAATTTTGGCGCTATTCTGAGTCTCATTCCGTCAATTTTCCGCAGGTGCCGGTCACGGTCAATGGCGTCCAGGTTCACTATGACCTGCAGTCTCGCCGCTACGTCATCCTCAATCTGACCAATGAGGAGAAATCACTGATCAAGTATGACTGGGAGCAGTCCCCGGATTACTTCACACCCTCTAACCTCAAGCGCTTTGCCCGCAAACGGCACAAATAATCCGCGCCTGCCTTCATTGACCTTAAGGGGCAATTCATCTGTTCCGCTTAGGCTTTAGGGTATGAATCCGCAAGATCAGCGGATTTTCTGTAGGAGAATCATCATGAACAGACTGGCCTTCCCCCTGATTGCCGCCTTGAGCGTGGCCGCGAGCCCCGTGCTGGCAGGGCATAAGTACAAGCATGATAAGCACCATTACGATTCCTACAATCGATATGAATATCGGCCGCAGTACGCAGCACCCTCTCCTTATCCCCGGCAGGTCGAATACGCGGACGTCATTTCCGCCCAGCCCATCTACCGGAGCGTGCGCGTCGAGCGTCCACGTCGAGAGTGCTGGGACGAGCAGGTGGTTCATCGGGAGCGCAATCAGGGCCCATGGTTCGATAATGGAGCGGCTGGATCGGTCATCGGTGCCATTGCCGGCGGCGTGGCGGGCCACCAGTTTGGCAAAGGCCGCGGCAAGGATGCTGCCACCGTAATCGGGGCCGTTATCGGTGCCGGCGTCGGCCAACGCGTCGCCCTGGAAAGAGGCGCACCGCGTCAGACGATTGAACACGTGGGCTACGAAGAGGTCTGCAAGACCGTCGTTGAACATACAGTAGAGCAGCGCATCGATGGCTATGAAGTTTCCTATCGTTACGGCGGTCGCACTTATCAGACATTCATGCCCCATGATCCTGGGGCCCGCATCCCGGTGGATGTAAATATCCGTCCGGTCAGCTATTGATTCGGGCCAGCCTTAGCCCTGCGAACATTCATGCGAATTTTTCTCACTCTGCTCGTAATTTTCTCTGGCAATCTTCTGGCCATGCCCTTAGCGACCGGGAACCCCCTCGGTTCCATTGGCACAGATATCGCGCTGCCTCAGCCGGGAGAGTCGCTGGTGGATCGCCAACCCAGCAAGTCAGCAGCGCAGGCCGCTACGGAAGCACGCAAGCGCTACGGTGGTGGCAAAGTCCTCGCCGTTGAAGAAACGCCGTCTGGCTTCCGTGTCAAGTTGCTCCGGCAGGGAAATGTACGAATCGTTTTTGTTCCACGTTAAGCTCAGCTAAGAATTTAAAAGACAGAAATTATGCGCGCTCTAGTAATAGAAGATGACACCGACCTGCGCGAACAGGTCACCAAGATGTTTTCCGAAGAAGGCTTCGCAGTAGATCAGGCTGCTGACGGCGAGAACGGCTTGTACATGGCTACCGAGTATCCCGTGGATATCGCCATCGTTGACCTCGGCCTGCCTGGCCAAAGCGGGATTGAAATTATTCGAAAGGCGCGCAAGGCAGGACGCAGTTTTCCGATCCTGATTCTGACTGCTCGCGACGGCTGGCAGACCAAGGTTGAAGGGCTCGAGGCCGGTGCAGATGACTACCTGGTCAAGCCCTTCCACAAAGAGGAGCTGCTCGCACGCGCTCGTGCCCTGCTGCGTCGCTCGGGCGGCTGGGCTCAACCCCAACTCACCTGCGGCCCGGTCACCGTGGATGCATCGGCAAAGACTGTGACCGTCAATGACAAGCCGGTGGAACTGACCGCTTATGAATTCAAGGTGCTCGAGTATTTGATACTGCACGCAGGCGAAGTCGTTTCCAAATCCACCTTGACCGAACATCTCTACGCCGAGGAAGATGAGCGCGACAGCAATGTCATCGAAGTCTTCATACGTCGACTGCGCTCCAAGCTCGACCCGGATGGAGAACTGGCTCCCATCACAACCCTGCGCGGTAGCGGCTACCGCTGGGACCTGGCCCGCTCCGGCGACCAATAAGGATTTGTTCAACGCTTTTGATCTGAGTCCACCTTATCAGCGGGGCAGACTTCGGACTCACCGCACTAGAATGGCGCCATGACCTCTCTTCGTGCCCGCCTGCTGGTTGTTGCTTCATTGGTGCTCACGGCGTTCATGATTCTGACTGCAGCCGTGCTCGATGGAGCATTCCGAGAAAGCACTACGCAGGCCCAACACGACAAGCTAGAAGGTCTGGTCTATGCCCTCCTAGCCGCTGCTCGTACCGACAGCTTCGGCAATCTCACGGTGCAGAGCGATCAGATCTCGGACCAGCGCCTGTTGCAGGCGACCAGCGGCATGCAGGCTGCCCTGTTCGATGAGCGAGGCAGCCTGGTCTGGACGTCGACGGAGTTCCTGGAAATGCCCTCGCCTCCCATACCCGGTGTCGGCGAATGGCTGTTTGCGAAACACGAAAATCCTTCACAATTTACCCTGAGCTACGGATTGCGCTGGATTGATCTCGCAGACGACCCCAAACGCTACACCTTCGCCGTCGTCGAGGATGCCAGCAGTTTTAATCGTCAATTGGATGCCTATCGGCGTCAGCTTTGGCTCTGGCTTGCAGGCACCGCAGCTGCGCTGCTGCTCATACAGTATCTGGTGCTGCGTTGGGGACTCGCGCCGCTTCGAAAGGTAGTCAATGAAATGGCGGCCGTCGAGCGCGGCGAAAGTTCGGAAATTCAAACGGGCTATCCGGATGAACTGCAGCCACTGGCACGTGGCCTCAACGCCATGATCCGCAGCGAGCGCAGCCAACAAACACGCTATCGCCACGCACTAGGGGATCTAGCCCATAGCTTGAAAACGCCTCTGGCGGTGCTTCGCGGCATCTCGGAGGACGAGGCGCTGCCAAAAAAACTTCGCAGATCCATCAACGATCAAGTCGCGATCATGCAACAGATAACCGGCTACCAGTTACGCAAAGCGGCCACAGCTGGCCGGCGCACTCTGGCCGAACCCATCTCTCCGATCCCGATCGTCAGGAAAATTACCAAGGCGATGGCAAAGGTTTACGCCGAAAAAACCGTTGCGTTCGATATCCAGGTTGCGCCCGACTTTCGCCTTCGGGCAGACAACGATGATTTGTTCGAGCTGTTGGGGAATCTGATCGACAACGCCTGCAAATATGGCGGGGACAAGGTCATCGTGCGCTTCGATCATACGGACGCACACGAATTCATCATTGTCGAAGACAATGGCCCAGGATTTCCGGAAGATGCGCAGGAACTGCTGGAACGCGGCGTACGTGCGGACACGCAAAGACCCGGACAAGGCATCGGATTGGCCTCCGTCAATGAAATCGTCAAAGCCTACGAAGGCAATATTCGGCTGGGCAATTCGAGCCTCGGCGGCGCCAGCGTCATCATCAGCATTCCGCTCTAGACCCAGACCTAGAGGATGCCTTGGTGTCAGAGCGATTGCAGAAACTTGATGAGCGCTTCGCGATCCAGCTTGCTCATGTGGCGAAAGCGCTCACGCGCGACTTCGCCTTCTCCGCCGTGCCAAAGGATGGCCTCCGCAATTCCACGCGCTCGCCCATCGTGTAAGAGCAGATCATGGTCATTGACAGTAGGAATCAGGCCGAGGCCCCACAGCGGTGACGTCCGCCACTCCTGACCATTGGCCTTGAAATCCGGTCGATTATCAGCAAGGCCCGGACCCATATCGTGCAGAAGCAAATCAGTGAACGGGTGAATCGTCTGATTAGAAAGGGCGGCAAGCTCGTGCTCACCGGTTTGGAACGTGGGCACATGACAGGCAGCACAACCCGCCTCATGGAATAGCAACTCGCCCCGGGCGGAGCGTGGGTCGTCAGCATCACGCCGATGCGGTACTGCCAAGGTTTGCGTATACAGCACCAGTCGATCCAGAAAGCTGTCGGACAACTCCGGCTTGCCACCATTCGGTGATGTTTTGCAGGTTTTCTGCGCGGAGGTACATCCATCCTCAGGGAAGATGCTGCTGGTAATCCCGATATCGCCCGCAGCCGCGCCCGCGACCTGCTGGCGCAAACTGGGCTGATTCGCTTTCCATCCGAAACGGCCAATCACCTGCTTCTGGCTCTCGACATCCAACACCAGATTAGGCCTGCCTGACACTCCATCACCATTATCATCCTGAGGATCCGCCAGTGCCAGAATGCTTTTCTCGCTAATGGCCTCGAGCAGACCCAGACCCACCATGCCTTGCGCGACGCGTGGCGACATCTTCAGGTTTTCGGGCAAGGGCCCGTATGCGGCATCCGCGATCGTCACCACAGGACGACGCAATGAATAGGTTTCACCGTCGGCATACTCGCCAGCAGTTTCCTCCCATTCGATGACGATCCGCGCCTCGGGATCGACGCCAGGAATCGAACGATCCTGAATCTGGTCCCCGTACACGGGGTGAGCACGGGGGCTGTCCGTCGCAAGCGGGTCAGGCACTGAAATGCGTACCAGCATGGAATCCATCAGGCCATCTTCGAGTGGTGGTCGACCACGTCCATCTCGGACATGACAGGCTGAACAGGACACGCGATTGAATAGCGGCCCGAGACCATCAAACTTGGTTGTGGAGGCGCCGGCGATCACCCAATTGGTATTGAACAGGCGATTCCCAAATGCAAAATCACGCAACTCCTTTCCATTCAGATTTGGCGCTGGTAGCGCAAAGGCGTTCTGCCCAAAAGCAGGACGACCTGCGTCACCACCCAGGCGTTCACCGATCGGCTCGAAGTCGCCGGCAAGACTCACGCCGGATACAGCGGCCAGTGCGAGGGCCAAGCAAGTCCGCATAATATAGACCCTGATCATCCGACGGCACCCTCCAGACCAGGAACGATCACCAGCACACCCAGGCGCTTTCCAAGTCGAGCTAGTTGTGCCCCGAGGGCTTGCAAGGCGCTGATTGCGTTCTCCGCTCGCCGACGGGCCGGGCTGTCTGCTTCGGACCTCAAGATGCTGTCAAAAGGCTGATCCATTAGCGCAACGGCCGACTGTGCCTGTGCGAACAACTTATCCGTCTGCACCGCCATGGCCGGATCAATATTGGTCACCAACTGACGAAGGCTGCGCTCGGACTCTTCCTCTCCGCTCGAACCGATCCATACATTGTAGGCCCCGCGCAGATCGTACAAATGGTCCTGATGCGTCGTATCGGAAAAACAACTGTGTTCGTCTTCCTGATCGCCGCTGTCCAGGGCCACTGCAAGTCGCTCAATCGCCTGCTCATGTCCAATCAGATTGGCTACTCCATTGATCACTCGCCCCAATGCCTCACGAGGCTCCAAAGACAGGAAATACTGCCGATAATTGTCCTGCTCCGGTGTCCATGCCGCCTGCAGGCGCTCAAGATCACTCAGCAGGATTTCGGTGACGGTTTTCAGGTACAGCCTGCGGCGTTCCCGTTTGGCATCGCCGGGAAGATAATCCGTGTGCGGTCGATTACCCGGCCCGGAAGGATCATGGTCCTGCCCCCATAGGAGAAACTCAATGGCATGCCAGCCCGTGGTCACATCAGACTCGTCGCGTACCTGGTCCTGAGCCAAAATAGATTCGCGGGTCATTGGAATACCGGGATTGTTGACGATGCCAGCTGCGGGCTGACCTTTTACCGCGTCTATGAAGGCCTCGTTCAGTGGCCAGGCATTGATCCGCGGCTCAGGACCAGGGCTACCGTCCAGGTCCTGGTCGATCGGGCCGTCGTAAAAACGAAAGACTTCGGTGACGAGATAGGCTGGGCGGGCTTCGACCCAGGCTCTTCGTGCCGCTTTCAGAGAGGTCTTCGAAGGGGAGCGCAGAAAGGCATCAATCTTGGAGCGCATCTTGTCTGCTGATTCTACGGCTGCGGTGTAACTTTCGTAGACCAGATCCGCATAGGCTTGGACCTGCGGCGTCACATCAAAGGCGTACGCCTGCGGGTCTCTCGACAGGAGCTTGTAAGAACCCGGAACGATGCCGGCTTCGCCGCCCTCCCCGCCCTGGGCCAATTGCAGAACATCGTCCGATTCGTCGAAAGCCGAGAAATCGGCGATCGATTCCATCAGGGGTGCTGCCCCGGCAGCAGCCACGCAGCTAAAGCTGCCAAACCCAGTCCAAAGCTTGATATGTTTGCTGATCATTTAATTTGAGTTGTGCCGTGATTCTTTGTCTCGAGAATGTGCTGGACGCCAATGACCTGAAACAGCTCAGAGTGATGCTGAGCGAGGCGAGCTATCAGGATGGTGGACTGACTGCCGGCTGGAACGCCAAACCGGCAAAAAACAACGAGCAGACGAGCCATGCACCAGCGGCCAAACTGCTGAATGAAAAAATTAACAGCCATCCAATTTTCAGAGCGGCCGCGCTGCCGCGCCGAATGAAGCCCCCGCTGTTCTCTCGCTACACCACTGGCATGGCCTACAAAAATCATGTCGACAATGGTGTGATGAGCGGAAATCCGCCCTTGCGCGCCGATCTGGCGATGACGGTGTTTGTCTCCAGCCCCTCGGATTACAAAGGCGGCGAGTTGACGCTTGAAAGCCATGAGGGCACCAGAAGCTACAAGCTGGGAGCCGGACAAGCCGTGCTCTACCCCGCCACCAGCATTCATCGAGTGGAGGAAGTCACCTCGGGCGAACGTCATGTGGCCGTAACCTGGGTCCAGAGTCTGGTCCGCAGCCCGGCACAACGAGAAATTCTGTTCGATATCGACAGCGTCAGGAGACAACTTTGGGAGCAAGCAGACTCCACCGCCACCCACGAGTTTGAATTATTGAGCAAGAGCTATTCCAATTTGTTGCGAGCATGGGCCGAGACCTGAGGGTGAGCCCGAAACGGCAACCTTAAATGAGATTGCGTCGCATTTGCAAGAAAAAATAAAAGCCGACCCGATCTGATTCTCCATAGTAAATCCGGGCCGGGACCTGACCGCCCAAGGCCACTAAGGGGGAGAAAACGGGCTAAGCCGATCTGAACCCATATGCGCAGAAAGACGGCAGAAATCGGAAGCGGCCTGAGCGCCACGCCACCGCGACCTCATGCCTGGTCCTCGAAGCCCATAAACAAGATGATGGCAATCACAGCGAGCGGGGAAAAGCTGCACCGGACCTGTCCGCACATAAGCACGGGCCAGTCAAATCAGCGGCAGTGACGGCAGGAGAGCAAGGTTGCCGCAAGCAACGCGCCGCCCACGCCATGAAGCAAGACGCCGATCAAAGTCCCAAGCTCCTGCGCCACGGGTTAGGGCTGCAAGCTGCAGCAATTTATTCCGTGCTGCAATCGGGCTTCGGGGATCCATTGGCCCCTTCGACCGGCCGCCGACACAGATTCACAATTTTCCGAGGAGCATCGGACGCGGATACAGGTCAAATTGAGCAACCATAAAATGGCGCAAGAAACGAGGCGGCCTTGGCCGCCGTGAAGGCATTCAGCTACAGACAGCTAGCCAATGCGCCGGTTAGACGGTGGGCAGCAGACTCTTCAGGTCGATCGATTCGTCGGCCAACTGCTCGGGATTCAAAGCCAACTTTTCTGCCACAAATTTCTTGGC
>JBFJJV010000017.1:0-34187 GCA_041635265.1 Panacagrimonas sp. | reverse complement strand
CAAGGCACCGGAATTCTGGCGCAGCCAGCCCGTCAGGGCTGTCCTTAATTCGTCAGCCGTTTCGGGAATATAGGCGAGCGTCCACACTGGCAAACGTGCTCGGGACTGATCGATGATCTCGGCCAGTTTGCGCAACAGCACGGACAGATTTCCGGCATCGCTTCGGAAGAAACTGATGGCGCCAAAAATCAGAAAGATCAGTGCGGTCACCACCAGCACCGAGATCAGTGCAACCACGATGATTCGCGCACCGTCGCGGCTGATCTCAACACGCCGAATCAGCGGCGTGAGCACGCCCACCAGTTCAAAAACCAGTAGCCCGCCCAGCAAAGCCGGCAGCAAATGCAGGCGCAGGATCAGCAGCAAGGCCACAGCCATCAGAAACCATGCAACCAGGTCGAGTCGCGTAACGGCTTGGCCAAGTGGGTGGGTATTATTCATAGTGCTCGGAGCATAGCGTGCAGTTTCAGTGCGCGTGCGTTCCATGATCACCCATGACTTCGGACAACCAGGCACGGCTACCCCGGTTGACCAGGGACAGCAGCATGAGGGCGGCCAGCAGCAACAACGATTGGCTGGCGACGAAGCCTGAGGTGGAAGGGACCCAGGAGGCGAGCTGAGTAGGCGCAAGCTGGCTGAATATCAGCGCAAAGGCAATCGCATAACCGAGCCGCATTAGCCGGGTTTTCAGGGAATCGGTTCTGCTGCCCGCGGCGGCAAGCAGCAGCGCCAAGGCAACACTCAGATCATTGCCGTTGCCGATGATGGCCAGGGCAATCAGGGCAGCTGCAAGCGGGTGAATACGTACCGCAAAGGAGGCAGCAGCGACCAGTGCGATCAGCGCCATGTTTGAGGCGGCATCCAAACTGCCCGGAAAGTCGATTTGCTGTGCCAGTAAGCTGATGCAGCTCCCGAACAGAAGCCAGGGCGCACTGGCGTTCACTGTTTTCATCAATGCCGAAAAATATGAGTGCGCATCGGGTTGCCGTTGTACCTGCGTAGCTGGAGAAGATAATTCGGACACAGAAAAATGCAGGATGAAGTTCATCAGGCCCACTGCGACCAGATAGATCGTCGCGAGTTCCCAACCCAGTAGCGGCCATAACACCGAGGCTGCAAGAAGCGGCGGCGCCCACTGCTCCCAGCGTCTCTTGGTCCCGTGATGCTTGCGCAGTAGGCTCACGGCCAGAAGAGCCAAGAGAAGGGACGGTGCCGCCCCCGACATCATCAGATAAAATTTTTCCAGCGCAGGTACGACGGCTGCCCCGTGCGGATCGACGCGGTTCAGGGCATACAGACCCAAAAGCGCAGCCAGGCTTCCCAAGCCCTCCCAGGGCGGTGGTGCCATTCGGTGAACCGAGTCCTCTTCCAGATGCGGGCGGCCGAAAACAACATGGAGCACAGAGCCAGCCACCAGCGATTCAAAGCAGGCAAACGCTTTTTCGCCAAGCCACTGACTCAATTCCAATCCGAACAGATAACCGCACAGGGTTGCCAAGCTCATGAGCAGCAGCGTCAAAGCCGGCCACAGGCGGCCAAAGGCCGGGGCCATCACCCACCAGACCACCAGCCCCAAGGGCACGCTGTGCACAATAATGGCGATGGCCAGTGCCTCACGCCCATGACCGTGCAGCTCGTGCGGATCCACTTCCGGTGTCATCGCCGCACCATCGGCCACGCTATGGAGAATCAGTCCGATCACGGCCAGACCCAGTGTGGCCAGGTGCGCTTCGCGCCGCGCCTGATACAACGTTCGCTCGATGAGGCTGGGACCCAGTGCGCCTAGCGCGAGGAAGACAAAAGTCCATATCCCGCCCGCCTCGTACGCGCTTGGCAGCACTTCCAGCAGAATCAGTCCGGCAATACTGACCAGAACAAACCCGTCCAAAAACGAGAGGAAGGCCGGGCGGCGTACGGCCAGGCCATATAGCAAGGGCCCGCACATCAGGGCAAGAATAGTGGCCAGAAGCGGCAGGAATGTCATCGATTTCGGTATTTTTGCTCCGGCGATTCAATATAGGCTGGTGCCGATGGGCAGCCATCTGATTGCATGACGCCAAGATTCAAGCTGTCGGAGCGTTAATCTGAGTACTACTCTAATTATTGGCCCAGCAGCGGAAAAATCCAACTTGGACAGCCGCAAGCAGACAGGGCCTACCATTATCCCACGACGGTCCTGTTGTCCGGGCAGTCGCTGCGCTGCCCACTTTTTATAGGCCAGCACTTGGCATATCAGGGGGATGCCTGCATGATGTACAGCTGTCAGCACCTTTCCTTGTCAGCCCAACAGTCGCGACAGCGCGCGCGGGCGAGGAAAATGCACAATGAGCATCGACTAAATGTCTGATATTGGGGACCTTATCTCTGACTCCGCTGGAAAGAGCAAGACGCCTTCATGTCCTTGAGTAACGGCGCCTTGTACCTGATCGCCAGCGCCCTCGCTGCGGCAGCGTTCACCTGGCTGACCTTCAGGAGCTGCCTATATTTCGGCATTCTCGCTGATCGCGAAAATGGCATCCAACGCATGCACCGCCACTGGGCACCGCGCCTGGGTGGCGTCCCCGTCTTCATCACTGTTTGCCTGACGGTGGTTTTCGCCATTGATCTGCCTGAGCGTGAAACAGCCCTGCTGCTGCTCGCATGCGCGCTCCCCGCCGTGTTTGCCGGACTGAGCGAAGACATGTTCGAAAACATGGGAGCCAGAGTGCGGCTGTTTGCCACGTTTGTCTCCGCATGGCTCGCCTGGTTCCTGATCGACGGCAAGCTTGTGGCGGTCGATTTACCAGGTTTCGACTGGGCGCTGGGATACACCTGGGTTGCCCTGTTGTTCACCGCCTTCGCGGTGGGCGGCGTCGCGCACTCAGTCAACATTATTGACGGCTTCAACGGTTTGTCCTCGTTCTATAGCGTGATCTGCTTCGCCGCGATTTTCATCGTTGCCAGCATCGTGGGCGATGAGATGATCCAGAGCCTGTCCCTGATCTTCTGCGGTGCCCTACTGGGCTTCCTTGTCTGGAATTTCCCATTTGGCCGAGTTTTTCTGGGAGATTGCGGTGCTTATTTTATCGGCTTCGCACTGGGCGAAATTTCTGTGCTGCTGGTGGCTCGCAACCCTGAAGTCTCTCCATGGTTCTGCTGCCTGCTCATGGCGTATCCGATCTGGGACACCTTATTTTCATCCTATCGCCGCGAGTTCAAACAGCAGACGTCCTGGAGCGAGGCAGACGCCCTGCACCTTCACCACCTGATCTTTCGCAGACTGGTCCGCCCCTATGTTGCGGCCCATCAGAAAGACCGCGTGATTCTGAATTCGCTGGCCTCGGTGTACGTCTGGACCCTCGGTCTCATGTGCGCGGTACCCGCCGTTCTGTTTTGGGACTCCAGCCTCATACTTGGCTCGTTCACCGTACTATTCGTCGTGAGTTACTCGCTGCTCTACCGCCTGCTGGTAAAATTTCGTGCGCCGAGGATGCTCCTGATGCCAGTTCCGCGTCGTAAGGCGACCAATTTGCTGGAGCGCGCGGGGCTGATCAGCAAGTAGCTCGATTGAGATCGGAGCAGGCAATGCGCGCGTGACAACACGCGGCCTCATTGGCGCTCTCAGGCTCTGGCTTTCCCCTCACTTTTAAAGGCGAACCGTGGCGACTCAACCGCGCACTCTGTTTGAATCTGCCACCCAGCGCGGTCGTATCATCCGTCAGGGCAACATCGCCACCATCATCATGGATGGCAACGGCGCCGTCATCGTGGATATTCAGGACTTCCAGCAGGCCAGAAAATGGGCACAGTCGAAGATGCCAACGGCCAACCTGCTTACCGACCGCGCGCGATTTCTGGATCAGTTCCCGGCCCTGGTATCACGGCCAGGCAGTGTCCAGGCAACACGGGGCAGCCAGAAACCGCTGGAGAAGCTGGTCAAGGAAATGCTGGCCAGCGGCATGGATCTCAGCGAGTGGACGCTACCCATGGAACTCAAGGCGATCGGACGGCCGCCCGCGCCGAAACCCAAGCGGATAGCAGCCGAGGACGAATCGGGCGGCGCTGATCCCGACCCTCAGAAATCTGGCGAGTAGCCAGAGCGCAGATGCGGCACATCATCAGCGTAATCCTGCTGGCTTCGGTTTCCACCGCATCGGAGGCGAGGCGCTTTGCCAATGTGGAGCACAAATACTCATTCGATGCGCCGGCAGGCTGGTCGCTTGCAAACCCGAACTTCATGATCACCAGCCACAGCGGTGCGTCGCTGGCAGAAGCCCTGATTCCTATTCAGGCCAGACCGTCGCTCAGGCAGATCAGCAAAACGGCCGGGATGATCGCCGCCATTGGTGCCGACTACGAAACAACCCATGAACAATTCCCCATAAAGGGCAAAAACTGGTCTGGACTCATCCGTGTTTTTGTTGAGCCGCGTCGCGCAGGCAGAGCACAACGCCATGTGCTGCAAATGGTGACCCGGCATCAGGGCCACTACCGGCTGTTCTATCTGGCCATTCCCAGTCAGGAGTGGGCCCAGTCTCGTGGCAGTTTCTTGACCATACTCTCCGGCCTGGAGTTCGATCAGGACGCCAATTAAGTCAGGATGCCCGCCTCGGCGTTCGTCAGCGAATGGGATATTGCGCGCGCAGCGTCAGTCCGACCCTGAAACTATCGTATTCCTGGCTCGGCAGATTTGAACTTCGATCCTCGAACCCCAGATCAGGACTGAGCACGAAATAACGTCCCACCTCATAGTCCATCTTGACTCCGGCGATCTGATAGTCATCCTCGCGCCCTTGCACCCCCGCTGGTTGGCCGCGATAGTCCTCCTGCTGATTGACGTAGAACAGATTAGTTGAAACCTTGGGCACGGGATTCCAGAACAACGTCAGCGTGGCGCCGGTAACGACTGCAAAATTCTGATTTTCCTGGTCAACACTGCTGACGTCGCGCTTGATCGACAGGCCAAATCCGCTTTTGGGAGAAATAGTTCGGTCATAACTCAATGCGCCGGTCGCACCTGAGAAATCACCCTGATTGGCGGCTTCATTGTCGCGCTCGGTACTGCCGATGCTCAGACCAAATTTGGATATCGGGCTCGGCACCCAACCAACGACCAGCTGATAAGTACGTTGATCATATTCTTCGCGCGGCACACGCTCCACATATTCACCGTCGGCAAATTTTGATTCCAGGCCAATGTTGAGCCCCGTGCGACCCACATAGCTGACACCGAACGTAAGGAGATCTTCCTCATAATCTTCGCGCTGAGACAGCGTCAGAGAGTTTTCGGTCTCGTGCCGCGCGAACCTGGAATACACCTCGTAAACCCTCAGAAACTTGAACTTCAGCCCGGCACTCTGGTCGGTCCTGGTTTCAATGCTGCGCTGAATCCCGGTGGAAAAATTGGAGAAATCGCGCAGATCGCGTGTGCGCTCAGCCAGAATATCTCCGTTGAGATTGGAACCCAATTTCCACTCGAAGCCACCCTTGAATTCATTGCCGTCGAAATCGAGGATGCTGAACTCTGAGTATCTGCGTGTATCTGCGCTCCCTTCCATAAACAGACGCTGATTGCCGAATGTGTAGTCCAGTTCCAGGCCGGCAGCATAGGTCTGGATCGTGTCCTCCAACTGAGAGCTCCCGTTCCCCGACTGTGCGGCCGCTTCAGCCTCATCGCGGTGCCGCAAAACATTGTCGTCGTAGAGCACCCGATAGGATACATAGGGTGTCGCCTCGAGGGCGGCCTGCGCCGTCCCCCAGGCCAAGCTACAGACCGCGACTGTGCCCAAGGCAAGGCGAATCTGTCTTGAAGTGAAAATATTCATGCCTATGTTCCCCAGCTTTGTTCCAGTATTCGATCCGTGCAAGAACATTAATAGGCGTTCTTATCCCTGAAGACCATGACGATCGTCATCAGAATGATTTTGAGATCAAACAGAGGCGACCAATTCTTGATGTACTCGAGGTCATGCCGGATTCGCTCCTCCATGCGTTCGAGTTGGGCCGTCTCACCGCGCAAACCATTGACCTGAGCCCAACCGGTCAGGCCCGGCTTAACCTTGTGGCGCACCATGTATCTTTTAACCGCTTTGCGGTAATACTCGTTATGCGCAACCGTGTGAGGTCGCGGACCAACCACACTCATTTCGCCCTTGAGCACATTGAAAAACTGGGGCAATTCATCGATGGAGGTGCGGCGGATGAAGCGCCCGATCGGCGTAATTCTGGGGTCCTCTTTGGTTGCCTGCTGCGTATCAGAGTTCGGGTTAACCTCACCGACGTACATGGAACGGAATTTATAGACTGAAAACCGCTGGCCGTTCAGGCCATAGCGTCGTTGCGAAAAAATCACTGGCCCCTTCGAGGTCAGCTTCACGATCAAGGCAATCAAAAGCAGCAAGGGTGACAGGAATATGAGGACGCCTAGTGAAAACGCAAAGTCAAATAATTGCTTGAGAACGCCGTCCGCGCCGTAAAACGGGGTTTCAGCGACTTCGAGGACCGTAATGCCCTCGATTTCGCGCACCTGGGCTCCGAACAAATTGATAATCAGAAAGTCGGGCACGTAATAAACCGAAGCCGTGGTATCGCCCAGGTCATCGAGCACGTTCAAGGCGCGCCGTCCGCCGTCGTCAGGGAGCACGACAAACACCACATCAATATTATGATCCTTGACGTATTGCCCTACGTTGCGGGCCTTGCCCATATAGGAAACCGACTCCAGCGATCCACCGATACGCTCCATTTCACGGTCTTCAAAAAATCCGACGAGTTCAAATGCGCGTGACTTTCTTAAATTCGACGATAAATTGCGTGCCGAGTCGTTCACAAACACGATCACAGCAGTACGGCGGCGGACAGATTGCGGCAAAAATCGCTGAGCGATCACTACGGCAATTTTATGGACGATCAGCAGGGCAAACGGCGCAGTAATAAACCAGGCCAACAAGACACGCCGCGAAAAATACTCGGAATACTGGGTGGCATACCCGAGTAACAGCAGGGTTCCGACGATGGTGACCCAGGTCCAGTAGATTCGCGTACCAACCGAACCCTGCCGCCCTGGTAACCAGGGCGTGAGCAAATCGTTATGGCGAAGCATGATGAAGCTCAGTGCGGCGCTGATAATTGCGAGCAGCTGATATGGCAAGCTAAACGGTTCCCCGACCAGCGCCGCAATCAGCGCAAGATCCCCCGCAACGGTGAGCGCGTAAAGCACGCCTTGGATTGCACTGGCCTGAGATGCACTCTCTCGATTCAAGCTACGCCCCTAAGATCATCAAAATCAATGTGATACGAATCTTACCCAAAGTCAGCTCTCAGGGGTGACTTCCAGAGTAAATCGCCCATTGGACCCGAGCCGGAGCTTGCCCGAATCTGTGTAGCCGCGTCCGGCGCTACGCACGATGTGAAACGCCATGTCCAGACCAAGAAACACCTCGTGATGGCGAGATCTGTAGCACTCTAACACTCGAAACTGACTGCCGAGCGGCCGAGACCTACCAAATTCCGGCGAATCAACTATCCCTCTGGAACAGATCTCCAGATCGCTTCAATCCGATTGTCGCGCCCGCAGGCTTTGCGGTAGTAGTTGTAACGCAGGGCATTTTTCTTGTAGTAGTCCTGATGGTAGCGCTCAGCTTTCCAGAACTTCCCCGCCTTGGTGATTTCCGTGGCAAGAGGCCGGCCCAACAGTTGCGACGCCTTCTTCTTGGCGGCGAGAGCGATCTTCTCCTGTTCCGCATCGAGGAAAAAAATACCCGGTCGGTACTGACTACCGCGATCGCAAAACTGACCTTTAGCATCTAGTGGGTCATGATTTCGGAAGAATTTTTCCGCCAGCTGTGCATAGCTGACCTGATCGGGGTCAAACAGGATCTCTACCGCCTCGGTATGCCCGGTGGAACCATCGTGCGTATCCTCATAGCGTACGTTTTCCGTGTGCCCGCCGGTAAATCCCGACACGGCGCTGATCACACCAGGTACTTTTTCGAAATCAGATTCAGTGCACCAGAAGCAGCCGCCCGCAAAGATAGCCTTCTCGGTGTTGGCTGGTACCCCGCGCGGCAGGGCCTGGCTATCAGCGCTGGTGGAATCGCATCCAGCCATTAACATCAGAGCAGCCATCAGGGGACGCCAACTCATGTGCGCAGCGCCGGCAGCGGCTCGGCGTCCGGCACAAACTTCAGTGCCACACCGTTATTGCAGTAGCGCAGACCCGTTGGTTGCGGCCCGTCCTCAAAAACGTGACCCTGGTGCCCTCCGCAGCGCGAGCAATGATATTCCACGCGAGGCAGCACCAGCTTGTAATCTTTCTTGGTGCCGACGGCACCCGCGATCTCCTCCCAAAAGCTCGGCCAGCCTGTGCGCGAATCATATTTTTTTGCAGACTCGAACAGCGGAAGATTGCAAGCGGCACAGATGAATTTTCCGCTGCGCTTTTCGTCATTCAGCGGACTGGAAAACGGGGGCTCGGTTGCCTCCTCAAACAAGACGGAGTACGCATCCGGCGCCAGAATTTTCTTCCACTCTTCCTTGCTCTTCACAAGCGCCAGCTGCTCGAATTTCTCGTCTTCGTCGGCACGAACGCAGGCGGACAAACCACCCGCCGTAAAAGCCATCAGGGCCGAGACAAATTTTCTGCGGGAGATCGACATGCGCATTTCCAGATTTCAAGTGAAAACAAGGCCCGACTAGCGCCGCGATTCTAGCCACTCCCAGCGCCGATAAGCCTCAGACAGACTTTGCGCTATCTCGGACAACTTTGTTTCAGCTTTGATCCCTTCGGCACGGTTTTGAGCATAGAAAGCGGACGAACTGAGCTCCTCGGCAAGTTCGGCCTGCTCCTTTTCAAGCGCTTCGATGCGTTGGGGCAAATTGCGCAGCTCGTTCAACTCAGAAGCTTTCAAGCCCGAATGAGCTGGGGCTGCGGCATTTTTTTTGGGCGATGCAGCCGGCTTACTTCTGTTGGCGTTACCACCATCTTTGGAAGACGGCCTTTGCCGAAGGTAATCCTCGTAGCCCCCCACATACTCATCGATTCGGCCCTTGCCCTCAAATACCAGACTGCGCGTCACCACGGCATCAAGGAATGCGCGGTCATGGGAAACCAGCAGGATCGTACCCTTGTATTCGAGCAACAACTCTTCGAGCAACTCCAGCGTTTCCAGGTCCAGATCGTTGGTCGGCTCGTCCAGCACCAGCAGATTGGAAGGCTTGGAGAACAGCCGCGCCAGCAACAGGCGATTGCGCTCTCCGCCTGACAGCGTGCGTACCGGGCTGCGCGCGCGATCCGGGGTAAACAGGAAGTCCTGCAGATAGCCCATGACGTGCTGTCGCTTACCGCCAATTTCGACGTACTCAGTGCCATCACCCACGGCTTGATAGACCGGCTGATTTTCATCCAGGCCACCACGCAACTGATCGAAATAAGCGATGTCGAGATTGCTGCCCAGCTTGACTTCACCAGCCTGAGGGGCCAGCTGACCAAGCAACAGACGGATGAGCGTTGTCTTGCCTACGCCGTTCCGCCCAATCAGACCGAGCCGATCACCGCGCAAAATGGTGGTAGAGAAACGCCGGACCAGCGGCAAGTCGTCATAGCCATATTCGATCTGCGTTGCCTCACAGACCAGCTTGCCGGACCGCTGCGCTTTGGCAATCTCCATATTTGCCTTGCCCGGCGCATCGCGACGGTCGCGAAACTGATCGCGCATTTCCTTCAGGCGCTTGACCCGGCCCATATTGCGCGTACGTCGCGCCTCGATGCCCTGACGAATCCAGGCCTCTTCTTGCGCCATGCGCTTGTCGAACAGGGCCCGCTCCTGTGCTTCGGCATGGGCACGCTCTTCTTTGCGCCGCAAATAGTTTTCATAATCGCCCGGCCAATCCGTCAGTGCGCCACGATCCAGTTCAACGATCCGTGTCGCCAATTTTTTCAGGAATGCGCGATCGTGAGTGACGAATAACAAAGCCCCGGAAAAACTCTGCAAAAAACCCTCAAGCCAGGCAATCGAGTCAATATCCAGGTGATTGGTCGGCTCGTCGAGCAGCAGCAGATCGGGATCGTGCACGATGGCCTGAGCCACCAGAACGCGCCGCTTCATGCCACCTGAGAGCGTTTCAAATTGCGCATGCTCATCAGCCTCCACGCGCGAAATGGCCTCGCGCACCTTGGCATCTAATGCCCAGCCGTCGAGCGCCTCAAGCCGCCCTTGCAGTCGACCGAGTTCGTCGAGAGAGTCCGGCGCAGATTCCACCAGATGCTGATAGCGCGCCAGAATTCGCCCGACCTCGCCCAGTCCTGCTGCGACGACGTCGAATACCGTACCCGTCAGATCCTTGGGCACATCTTGGACCAGTCGCGCGACGCGCAAGCCCTGGCCAAACACGATTTCCCCGGAATCTGCCTGAATCTCGCCATCGATCAGGCGCAGCATGGTCGATTTTCCGGTTCCGTTGCGGCCCAGAACCGCGACGCGCTCGCCCCGATCTACGGCGAGATTGACATCTTCAAGCAGGACAGTTGTGCCAAGCCGGTAGCTCAGCGATCGCAGGGTGATCAGCATGTGTGTGAAATTATGAGGTTTGTATCAGCGGCCTTGTTGCGTCAGCCGGGCATCAAGCGAAGCGTGTCGCTCAGGGGTCCCAACATCAGACCACATCCCGTCAAACAGCTCGCCGCCCAGTTGATCGCAAGCCGCCGCATGGCGCAACAACGGCGCCAGAGAAAAACGCCCCGGCTCGCTATTGCAGAACAGTTCCGGCCTGAGAATGGACAGGCCGCTGTAGGTATAGCGTGACTCGCCGTCCAGTAGAACACGATCTCCGATCAAGGCAAAGTCGCCCTCTGGGCGATGCGCTGGGTTCGGCACCAGCACCAGATAGGCGAGATCGCGTGCGGTCAGCGCCCTGGCCTGCGCCACCAGCGGTGCGAAATTGAATTCGCTGAACACGTCTGCGTTCACCAGAAGAAAGGGTGCCGACCCCAGCAGCGGTAGCGCATGAAAAATCCCGCCACCAGTTTCCAGCGGCGGCTCACCTTCTTCCGAGTACTGGATCGTGACTCCCAGTTCCCTGCCATCGCCCAGAGCCTGTGAAATCTGCGCGCCACGGTAGCCCAGATTAATGACCAGATCGGTCACGCCCGCAGTCCGCAGTCGATGTATAGCGTGATGGATCAGCGGCACGCCACCCACCTGGACCAGGGGCTTGGGCACGCTGTCGGTCAGGGGCCGGAGCCGCTCTCCGCGGCCGGCAGCGAGAATCATGGCCTTCATGTTGTCCTGTGCATTCCCAGCTCATCGAACAGAGTGCCCAGAGCCTCCAGTTCGCGATAGCGGGCAACGACATCTCGGATGTAGCGCACAAATCGTGGCGCATCCTCCAGATAGTGCGGCTTGCCGTCTCGATGGCAGATGCGCGCAAATATGCCCAGCACCTTCAGGTGCCGCTGTACCCCCATCCAGTCCAGAGCGCGCCGAAAGTCATCCGGCAGCGCTATTCCGAGCGCGAGTGCGCGTGACCGATAGCCCTTGATCCAGCCCTCAATCTTCGCCTGCGGCCAAGAGACAAAGGCGTCCTTGAACAGGCACACCGGGTCATAGGTCACCGGTCCGAGCACGGCATCCTGAAAGTCCAACACCCCAGGGCACGGCGTCGAAACCATGAGATTGCGCGGCATGTAGTCGCGATGAACCAGAACCTGAGGCTGGTTCAGGGCGGACGCAAGCAACAGCTGACAGATGTGCTGCCAGCTCGCGGATTGTGCCGCGCTCAAGGTGCGGCCCAGCACGTGCCGCACATACCAGTCCGGGAACAGGCTCAGTTCCCGCTGCAGCAGCGCGCTGTCATAGACGGGGAAATCATCCGGCGGCCTGATTTTCTGCAAGGTCAGCAGCGCATCAATTGCATCAGCGAATAGCAGGTCTGCGTTATCGTCGCAGATCACATTGAGAAAGGTCTGCCCCCCCAGGTCTGACAACAATAAGAATCCTTGCGCAAGGTCCTGAGCCAGAATTTGCGGCACATTCAGGCCCTCCCGCGCCAACAGCTGGGCGATACGCACAAAAGGCTCGCTATTCTCCCGTGCAGGCGGGGCATCCATGACAATCCAGCTGCGCTGAAGATCATTTGCGCGCAGACGAAAATACCGACGAAAACTCGCGTCCTCAGATGCCGGAGAAAAATCGGCCTGCCTGATTTTCAAATGCTTCATGGCCCACTGGCGGGCAGCGCTGGCACGCGGATCAAGAACGGTGGTCAAGGGAATTTGCTTGTCGGCTGAAAGTAGTCGGCATAAGAGTAGCGATTGCGCCGGAAGCGGGCAAAAAAGGATACTGCACACCTCTCGCGGTGCTTCCGCGCCGCCTCTCGACTCAAAATTCAGTGTCCGCCGCCAATATCAGCTTCTTTTCAGCAGCAACTCAGGCGCTCTTGCTTACCCTGTTCGCCGCACCGGCGCGCGCAGCGACGCCGATCGAAAGCTTCGGCTGCCCTCAGCTACAGCTTGCTCTGGAGGCGCCGGAAATTGAAATAGATGATCGCATGATCCTGAAAGCCGATCAGGTCTTGCTAGTAACAGAGGGTCAGTCCCGACTCGCGGGTGGCGTCACCCTGAGCCAGGGCGGTCAGTTTTTCAGCACGGAGGCCATGCGCTTTGACCGCGAGGCAGGTTTGGTCACCGTTGACGGCGAATCCCTGTTTCGCAATCCCAATCTGATCGTCAAGAGCGGCAGCGCACGGTTCGACTTGAACCAACAGTCCGGGTCCTTCGAGAACACCGAATTCACCCTGCCGGGAAGAGCGGCACGCGGCACCTCAGAACGGGTCGAAGTCAACGCCGAATCCGAGGCCAGCCTGCGAAGCGCCGCATATACCACCTGCGCTCGCAACTCCGATGCCTGGTATCTGAAGGCGTCCAAAATCAAACTCGACCACGAAGAGGGTCTGGGCTCGGCGCGAAATGCCCGACTGCAATTCATGGGCGTGCCGGTTTTATACCTGCCCTACTTCCAGTTTCCGATCAATAACGAGCGCCGAACGGGTTTGCTCTACCCCACGATCGGCCAGCTCAGCGGCTCCGGGCTTGATTTTCGTTGGCCGGTTTACATCAATCTGGCACCCAACTATGACGCCACCGTGACACCGCGCTTCATGAGTGACCGCGGAATTCAGCCCGGCATCGAGCTCCGCTACCTGCTGGCCAGCGGGGTCGGCAGTGCGCAATACGAATATCTGGACGACCGCAAGTTTGGACAGGATCGCAGCCTGTTGCGTCTAGAGCACGTCAATCTGGTCAATGATCGACTGAGCCTGGAGGCAAATTATGCCGAGACCAGCGACCGTCACTACTTTGAGGACCTGGGGGGAAGTTTTACCAGCGCATCGCAGACGCACCTGGAGCAGACAGCCCTGCTGACCTACCGCGCGCCGGGCGCTTTCACCATCAGCGCCATGGTTCAAAACTTTCAGCCAGTTGCCAGCAATCTGATCGACGTCGACGACCCCTACAAGCGTCTGCCTCAGGTCCGGCTTGACACCACCTTGAAGAACACCTTCCTCAACACCCGTGCTGGCTTGGGTGCCGAGTACGTCAATTTTACGCGCGTGGACTCCGTCGAAGGTGCCCGTATCATCGCGGTCCCCTACCTCCAGTACAGCCAGCAAATCGGCAACTGGTATACCCGCGGTCAGGCTGATCTTCACCTCACCCAGTACGAACTGTCAGGACTGAATACCGGGGCGGGCGAGAACCCCAGCCGCGCACTGCCCATCCTCAGCCTGGAAACCGGTCTTCGCTTTGAGCGGCTGATGGAGAGTGGGCGCCTGCAGACCCTGACGCCGCGTGGGATTGTCCTCTACGTGCCCTTTGAAGACCAGGACGATATCCCGCTGTTTGACACCGGCGAACCGGACTTCGACTTTGTCCAGCTGTTTGCGCGCAATCGTTTCTCGGGCCAGGACCGCATCGCGGATGCCCGTCATGTCGCTGGCGAAGTCACCTTGCGGGAAATTGATCTGGATGACGGTCAGCCGGTCTGGAGCGCCTCACTGGGGCAGATCTTCCGCCTTTCAAGCCCGCGCGTCGGGCTACCCGACGAATCCCCGCCCGACCGCGGAGCCGATGCCGTCGTCAGCCAGCTGACCTATCGCCTCTTCGACAATTGGCACAGCATCGTGGCCGGGCAATGGTCGCCAGAGGACAATAGCTTTGAACGAACCCAGCTGGGCCTGCGGTACAGGGGACCGCTCAAGAGTCGCCAGCTCAATGTTTCATACCGATTCCGCCGCGATCTGATCGAACAGGCGGATGTCAGCTTTTCCACACCCGTCATCGGCCCCTGGAGTCTGGCCGCGCGCACTCGATTCTCCCTGCGAGATAACCGCAGCCGCGAGAATTTTGTCGGAGTGGAGTACAGCACCTGTTGCTGGGCCATTCGCACATCATGGAGGCGCTATATCGGCGATGTTTCCGGCGATTTCGACAGCGGAGTCTACGTCCAGCTCCAGCTCAAGGGCCTAGGCAACATTGGCTCGGGTGGGGAAACCCTGCTGCCAGAAGAAGAGGTGGATGGCGAAGTCCGCTGAACCTGAGTCGATATCCCCGGTCGAAGGGCCTTGACAGCTTGCCGCGTGATAACCTTCGCCCCCCGAAATTTGCTGGTTGTGATGTATATGGCGTCTAAATTAAGGCATATCGCCGTTTTGGCCCTTGGCCTCTTTATTGCGCTGCCGACGGCATCCGTCGCAGAGGTACTTGATCGCATCATCGCTGTCGTCGATGAAGGCGTTATCCTGCAAAGCGAGCTGGACCGCGAACTGCGCTACGCCATGGTTCAGCTCAAAGCGCGCGGCATTAATGTGCCAGACCCAGAGGTCCTGCGGACTCAGGTGCTCGAGCGCCTGATCGTGACCCGGGTGCAGACCATGCGCGCCAAGAAATCCGGCATTCGAGTCGATGATCGCGAATTGAACGAGGTTCTCGGCGGCATTGCCAAGCAGAACAAGCTGAGTCTGTCTCAGTTCGCCCAGACCATACGCGACGAGGGTGGCGACTATCTGGCCGTCCGCGAGCAGGTGCGAGAGGAAGTCATTACCACGCGCCTGCGTCAGCGCGAAGTGGACAGCCGTGTTGTGGTCACCGATCGGGACATCGAACTGTTCCTCGCCGGCCAGACCCAGGCGGATGACGACACACAGTACCGACTGTCCCACATTTTGATCGCGGTGCCGGATGGCGCAACGCCGGATGAGCGTCAGGCGGCTCGTGCAAAAGCCACGAAACTGCTGAATGAAATCGAAGAGGGTGGCGACTTCGCACAGCTTGCTGTAGCAAATTCTGACGGACAACAGGCTTTGCGCGGTGGCGATCTGGATTGGCGCGGGGCTGAAAATCTGCCGCTGAATTTCCTGCACGCTGCGCGGAAACTCTCACCGGGCGGCGTCAGCCCAGCGCTCGAAACTTCTGCCGGCTTCCATATCATCAAATTGGTAGACAGCCGTGGCGGAGAAGAGCGCAAACGCGTCGATGAAACCAAGGCGCGCCATATTCTCATCCAGACCAGCACGATCCGCGATGAAGATCAGGCGCGCTTGCTGGCGCGCGATCTGCATCAGCGCATCGTGGGCGGAGAAGACTTCGCCAAGCTGGCGATGGAATTTTCCGATGACGGCGGCTCAAAGAACAGTGGCGGTGACCTTGGATGGACGCCGCCCGGCGTATTTGTCCCCGAATTTCAAGCTGAAGTCGACCAACTGAAAAAAGACGAGATCAGCAATCCGATTCGCACTCAGTTCGGCTGGCACATCATTCAGGTCCTCGATAGACGCACACGCGACGTCACGAAGGAATCTCAACGAGCACGTGCCCGCGGCGCCATTCACAATCGCAAGGCCGCTGAAGAATACGACACCTGGCTGCGTCGCCTGCGCGCTGAGGCTTACGTGGAATACCGTGGAACCGGCGACACTGCCAAAGAAGCCGAGAGTGAAGTCCTAAGCGACGAAACGAGCTGAGCGCCCCTTGCCAGCCCGCATACTGATCACTCCGGGGGAGCCGGCCGGCATAGGCCCAGATATTCTTCTGGCGCTCGCGCGCGAGCAGTGGCCGGTAGAACTGGTCGCCGTATGTGATCCAGGATTGTTGCGCGAGCGTGCGATGCTACTCGGTCAGGCGATTGGCATCGACGAAGTAGATCTGTCCGAGCCTCCCAGCGCCCACGAAGCCGGCAGCCTTTGTGTGCTCTCCGTCGGCATGCCTGAGCGTGCGGAACCGGGGAAACCGAATGTTGCCAATTCGGAATACGTGCTCGAAACGCTGCGCCTTGCAACGCAAGCCTGCCTGGATGGCCGCGCTCAGGCCATGGTGACAGGGCCGGTTCAGAAAAGTGTCATCAACGAGGCCGGTTATCCATTTCAGGGCCATACCGAGTTCATCGCGAAACTGTGCAATGCAGAATCTCCCGTGATGATGCTGGTCGCCGATCGGCTGCGTGTTGCGCTTGCCACGACGCACCTGCCTTTGAAAAGTGTTGCCAAGGCCATCACAAAGACCCGTCTGCTGAAAACGATCACGGTTCTTGATCAGGACCTGCGCGCAAAATTCAACTGTGCTGAACCCCAGATCCTGGTGTGCGGCCTGAATCCGCATGCGGGAGAGAACGGACACCTTGGCAAGGAAGAAATTGACGTCATCTCACCGGCGCTGGAGGCTGCCCGCCAAAAGGGCATCAATGTCATCGGCCCTCTACCGGCAGACACTCTATTTACACCAAAATATCTGGATCAAGCCGATGCGGTGCTCGCGATGTATCACGACCAGGGCCTGCCGGTCCTCAAGTACGCTGGCTTCGGTGAGGCGGTAAATATCACTCTGGGCCTGCCCATTGTCAGGACATCGGTTGACCATGGCACCGCTCTGGAACTGGCCGGAACGGGCGATGCAGATTCGAGCAGCCTGCGGGCAGCAATTGAACTGGCCGCGACGCTCTCTGCGGTCGTTTCAGACGAGTGAGTTTCCCGACAGGACGGAATACCGGTGGCGCAAAGAAGCGCTTCGGACAGCATTTTCTGCATGACCCCTATGTCATTCAGCGCATCTTGCAGGCATTGGCGGCACAGCCGGACGACCGTATCGTCGAAATTGGCCCCGGCCGCGGCGCCCTGACGGCACCGCTGCTCAAGCAGATCCGAGCGCTCACTGTGGTTGAAATTGATCGCGACGTAATCGAGCCCCTGAGAAATAGTTGCGGCGATTCAAGCGGCCTCACCATTCAAATGGCCGATGCGCTGAAGTTCAATTTCTCCGAGCTTGCGCCCCCCGGCGGCAAGATCAGACTTATCGGCAATCTGCCTTACAACATCTCGACGCCACTGCTATTCCATTTGCTCGACCACTCCGACGCCATCAGCGACATGCTATTCATGCTGCAAAAGGAAGTGGTGGACCGAATGGTCGCCGCACCGGGCGGCAAGGACTATGGTCGCCTGACAGTCATGCTGGCAGCCCAGGCCAAAGTCGAGCACCTGTTCAATGTTGGCGCCGGTGCCTTCAATCCGCCGCCCAAAGTGGAATCCGCGATCGTCAGGCTCGTGCCCACCCGACCTGCGTTTGAGATTCGCAACAAGACGACCTTCGCCCAGATCACCAGCGCCGCCTTCTCTCAACGCCGAAAGCAATTGGGCAATAGCCTGCGCCAGCTGATCACTCCGGAAATATTCGAATCTGCTGGAATCGATCCGCAGATGCGCGCGGAGCGTCTGTCAGCCGCAGACTTTGCACGGCTGGCAAATCTGCTCGACAAGTGATTCGGGGCTATACCCCCAGGCTGACCCACTGTACCAGGCTTCCCGCTGCAAGCGGCTTCTCACCTGCGGCAACCCGCACCAGAGCATTCGCCTGCGCAAGATTGCTCAGCATATGCGAGGCCTGGTGTGATTGAGGCAGCAATTGCATCACGCCCTCCTCACTAATCTGCGTTCTGACGCGCACCCAACACTCTCGACTGCCGTCTCTGGCGACCGATTCACTCAGAACCCCTGAACGCTGCGCGGGACCGATCGCTTGGAGCCCCTCCATGACATCCAGCGCGCGGCGGACGAACACGGCCAGATTGACCAGCACCGACGCGGGGTTACCCGGCAGCCCCATCAACAAGCACAGGCCTTTCTTGGCCACATAGAGCGGCTTACCCGGCTTCTGAGCCACTTTCCAGAAAATCTTTTCAGCGCCCAGTTTCTCCGCCTCCGGCGCGATCAGGTCGCGATCGCCGACCGACACGCCGCCTGTCGTCAGAACCAGATCCGACGACTCAAATGCCTCTGCCAGAGCCTGACTCACCGCAGCCTCGTCGTCGGCAATGTGCGCCATCTTCAGAATTGGGTAGCCTGCCTGTGCCATCCACGCCGCGATCAATGGACCATTGGCGTTATAAACCTCTCCGGGACTTAGCGCTCGCCCGGCATCCACAATTTCATCACCGCTGATCAGTACCGTGATCTTCGGTGCGCGCGTGACCGCAAGCTGCGCCACGCCCGCCATGGCCAGCATGGCCAGATGCCCTGGATTAAGTCGCTGCCCTGAATCCATCAGATGGGCGCCCCGGCGCAATTCTTCGCCCTGCCGGCGCAGGTCCTGCCCTGCAGGTGTCTCGCGCTCGATGACCACGGATGCGCCATCGCTTTGTGCCCATTCCTGGCGGACCACCGCGTCTGCCCCGAGCGGGATCAAGCCGCCGGTATATATGCGGCAAGCATGTCCCTTTGGCAACTCGGGAATCACGCTGTGGGGCCCGGCAGCAACGGTCTGCGCCAAGGGCAATCTTGTCGGCGGCTCCACCACATCGGCTGCGCGCAAGGCATAGCCGTCCATGGCGCTCTGATCGAAGAGGGGCAAATCACATTGCGCAGAGAGCTTTTCAGCGCTGACCCGATTCAGCGCAGCGCTGAGGGACAACCGAACCGGAGGCAATGGTGCAATCGCGTCTTCCAGTAACTGAAACGCCCGCTCAACCGGGATCGGTTTCACTCGTAGCCGCCTTCGTGAGGCCGCATCGTGCGGCAGACTTCGAGCAGATGAATCAGGCCCGGCAAGACGGCTGCCAATGTTTCTTCAGCGCCGCGTCTGGAACCGGGAAACGTGGCCAGAAAGGTATTGCCAACCAGTCCCGCCACCCCGCGCGAGAGCATGGCGTAAGGCGTTCGCGCCTGACCAAAGCCGCGGGCGGCTTCCATGAAGCCGGGCAAGGGCGTCGTGAGCATAGGCTCCACCACGTCGACCGTGCAGTCACGCGGCCCGAGCCCGGTGCCGCCCACGGTAATCACGCAGTCCGTTTTTTCATCGACAAAATGTTTGACTCGTGCGCCGATCTGATCGGGATCATCCGGCAACACTTCATAGGCCCTGATCTGGAACCCGGCCTCTTGCATATGATCTCGCACCGACGCACCCGCCGTATCCGGTTTCTTGTTGGACGCCACCGTGTCCGACAAAACGATGATCGCAGCACTCATCCCGCGCGCCGTTCGCGCGTACTGCGATTTTCCGCCTTTCTTCTTGACCAGATGAATGCCACCTATGAGCATCTGCTCCGCACTGGCATGGGCTTTGAGCATGTCGTACACCGTCAGCGCGGCGACCGAGACCGCGGTCAGCGCTTCCATCTCAACCCCGGTCGATGAAACTGTTTCCACTTCGGCCGATAGCTGGATGCCATCATCGACCGTTTCCGCCGTCACTTCGGCCCGAAGCACGCCGATGGGATGACAGTGCGGCAACAGGTCTGGCGTGCGCTTTACCGCCATCAATCCAGCGATACGCGCGGCCTCCCGCACATCCCCTTTCTGAACACTGCCCTCGCGAACGCGCGCCAGCGCCTCGGGCGGCAGCCGGATGAAGCCCTCGGCTCTGGCGGTACGCAGGGTGGTCGGTTTCAAGGTGATATCACGCATCGCTCGCGCCCTCTTCCTGTTCTGGGGCAATACAGCAGCCCTCGATAAAGCTGCTGCTGCCGTCAGGATAAAATTCTTCCTTCCAGATGGGCGCGCGATGCTTGGCCGCATCGACGGCATAGCGCAGGGCGGCAAAGGCTTCCGCGCGATGCGCGGAGCGAACGACCGCGATGATCGCCGTTTCACCGATGCCCAAGCGCCCTACCCGATGCTGGACCCGGCACACGGGCACATCGAACTTAGCGCAGGTTTCCACTTCGACGTCGTGCACGATCTTCTCGGCCAGCGGAATGTGGGAGGTGTACTCAAGACCGGTCACCGCACGGCCTTCATGATGATTCCGCACAGTGCCGCAGAAAATCGCCAGCGCACCGCAATCTGCGCGCTCGGTATCCGCCAGCAGCAGGTCAAGAGACAGTGCTTGCGTCTGTATTCTTGCCGCTTCCATCTCGGGCGTGGTTTGACCCATGGTGGTTTCCTTTCCTCAGTAGCCGCGGGCGACAGGCTGCGGCTGACACGGTGTCTATTCTATCCGCCGCTGACCGGCGGCAGTACTGCAACCTGATCGCCTTCTTTCAGAGCACAAGCGAGCGGAACGATTTCAGTACCGATCGAGTAGGCGCATTTTTCCAATGCAGACCTCAAAACCGGATCATCCGCCAAATGACGCGCCAGAGTGGCGATGGTGGCTTCGCCCTCAATTTCCACGATGCGCTTGGACTCGCCGGTCAATCTTTTCAGGGAACCCCAGAATTCAACATGAACCTGCAAAAAGTCAGCCTCCAAGGTGATGCATGGTGATGGGACGTTCGACGTAGCCGCTCTGTTCGGCGTATCCCGCTTCCTTGTTCCACACATGCTGTCGAATTATTTCTGCGAGCGCGCCATCATCCGCGCCGGCGCGCATCACCTGTTTCAGCTCCCCGCCCTTGGCAGAGAACAGACAGGAATATAGAGAACCGGTTGCGGACAGTCGAACGCGGTCACAACTGGCGCAAAACGGATTTGAAATCGTGGGAATAATGCCCAGACGATAATGCCCATCCAGCTCGACATACTCTGCAGGTTCTGCCGTCCGCGCTAGCGCTCGAACGGAGAAATGCGGCTTCAGAACCGTGAGAATTTCCGCCTGACTGACGACTTTTTCCTGAGACCAGAATCCGCGGCCATCCAGCGGCATGAACTCGATGAACCTCAGCGAAATATCTTCGCTTATCGCCCAGCGAACCAAGGGCAAGATTTCGTCCTCGTTGTATTGGCGAATGGCAACGGCGTTAAGTTTAAGTTTTAATCCCGCTTTCCGCGCCGCCGAAAGACCTTCAAGCACCGGCTCGATACGGCCATTGGTCATCTGGTGGAATCGTGCCGGCGTGATGCTATCGATGCTGACATTGATATCGTCCAGACCCGCGCCGCGCAGTGTCTCGGCCAGCGGCGCCAGTCGAACCGCATTGCTGGTCATGGCGATACGCTCGAGCCCGATGGAACGCAGTTCGTTGAGCTCTTCGACGATCTCGACGACATCACGGCGTAACAGAGGCTCGCCGCCAGTCAGGCGTATTTCCCGAATCCCCAGCTCCATCACGAACAAACGGACCAGCCGAACCAGTTCATCGCGGCGAAGAATCTCTGCCTTGGGCAACCACTTCGGATGCTCCGGCATGCAGTACAGGCACTGCAAATTGCAACGGTCTGTCAGCGACACGCGCAATTTGCGCTTATAGCGCCCACGGGCGTCCCGAAGGCGACCAAATTCCGGCGAAATTTGAAGTGGCTGGTTCACAGCGCCAATTTTAACGCGGCCAAGGCTTCGGGCGTATTGATATTAATCGGGCTAGGGCCGCGTAAGGAGGCCAGGCGATGCCGCGCGAACCATCTGCGCGGCGCACGCTCCCCGGAATCAAACGCAGAACGCGCGTCTGCAGCCAGGGCTGAGCGAATCAGGCAGATGGTGGGATGGATGCCGCCTTCGTCAGCTAAAACAACAATATCCGCCGAATTGCAGGCGGCTGCCCGCAAAAACTGCGCTGCCAGATCTGCTGGTAGCCTGATGGCATCACAGGGCACACACATCAGCCAGGGATGTCGCGCTATCGCGAGCAGACTGATCATTCCGGCAAAAGGGCCCTGATGGTTGCCGGCGGCGGAATCGCGGATCACTGGCACCCCCAGCGCCGCGTAGGATTCAATATTACGATTGGCCGAGATGATGAGCTCGGCCCCCTGATGCTGAACCGCCTTCAAGGTCCAGGAAATCAGTGGTTCGCCTTCAAACTCAATCAGACCCTTGTCGCGTCCGCCAAATCGCGTACCGGCGCCACCGGTCAGTATCCCGATACTGACCTGATCCGAACTGACTTTTTTTGAGTCCATGATCCAAGATTACGCCATGGAGGCCCTTGCCGAGTTGTCCTCTCAGGCGGGAACCAGGGTTTGCGCAATGATTGTCTTGAGTTCTGGTACGCAGGAGCCACAATTGGTACCGCATTTGAGCGCTTCGCCCAAATCCGCAGGTGAATGACACCCGCCCCGAATCGCCTTTTCGATGGTCTTGCGGCCCACGCCAAAGCAGGAACAGATGGTGATTCCAGGATCTTCGCCTCGCTCAAAGGGCTCGCCAACCAGCAGCGCCATGCGATCCACATCTTCAAGGCGCGCCTTGCTGAACAGGCTCGAAAGCCAGGCCCGCGACGGCAAGTCCTGCCGGGGGGAGACGAAGATACACGACTCGATGCGCTCGTCGACGATCAATGCGGCGCGATAGATGCCTGCGCTCTGGTCTTCATACTCCAGCCAGTCGACATCCGCGTCCTCGGCTGCCACACCCAGCTGGGCCTTGGCCCATTTGGGCCACGCCAGGCCGTGCCGGCGCCCTGCCATCTCGTAACGATTAAAGCCGGAGCCGGCGATACGCGTCCACCACGCGGTTTCATTCATCGCCAGCTTCTGGCGGCTGAACGCAAAGCCGTGCCAGGACACAACGAAGGGCTCGACGCTCACCGGGGTGTGCTTGAATTCCGGCTCGCCAGATACCGGGTCAACCACCGGGTTGACCAGTGCACCCACACGCGCGTCCGACGCGAACTGCCCGTTCCAGTGAATCGGGGCAAACACCGTCTTGCGCGGCATCTCACCGGACATCACCACGCGCAGCACACTACTTCCCCAGCGTGAATGCACACGAGCCAGCTCGCCCTCTCGTACACCACACATCAAGGCGTCGTGCGGATGAATATCGACGAATGGCTCTGAGGTGTGCGAAGCCAGCGTCGGCGACAGTCCAGTTCTCGTCATCGTATGCCAATGGTCTCGAACACGACCGGTGTTGAGTACAAAAGCATGTTCATCGTCGGTAGCATTCGCAGGCATCCGAGGAGTCACTGGCACGATCTGCGCGCGCTGATCCGGCGTGTAAAAGCGCCCATCGGCAAACGGCCTGAGGTTTTCTTCCATCGCAGTTGCCGGATTCTCAAGCACTGGCCAGCGAACCGGGGAAAGCTCGTCATAGGCTTGGGAACTCAGACCCCGCAGTCCTGTGAGATTCAAATAACGCGGCACACCGCCTGCATCATCGTTCTGGTGCGCAGTCAGGCCGGCGTACTCGTCAAAAATTTCTTCCACCCGGTCGTAGTTGAAGTGCTCGGCAAATCCCATGCGCCTTGCCACCTCGCTCAGCGCCCACCAATCAGGCTTAGCCTCACCAATAGGGGGAAGAAAAGATCGAAGACGGGATATGCAGCGTTCAGAATTGGTCACCGTGCCATTTTTTTCGCCCCAGCCCTGAGCCGGCAGCAGCACGTGCGCAAACTCGGTGGTATCCGTCTTTGCCATCACATCGGAGACGACAACCAGATCACACTTCTGCAACGCCCGTTTGACCTGGTCGGCATTGGGTAGGCTCACCACCGGGTTGGTGGCCATAATCCACACTGCCTTGATCCTGCCGGACTCGATGGCTTCAAACAGCTCTACGGCTTTCAATCCGGGTTTATCGGCAATAAGCGGACTGTTCCAGAAGCCCTGAACCAGATTTCGGTGGCGCTCCTGATCCAGATCCATGTGTGCAGCGAGCATATTGGACAGACCGCCAACCTCGCGGCCCCCCATAGCATTGGGTTGTCCGGTAATTGAAAACGGCCCTGCGCCTGCCTTGCCGATGCGACCGGTGAGCAAATGACAGTTGATGATGCTGTTGACCTTGTCCGTTCCGGCGCTGGATTGATTGACGCCCATGGAGAATGCCGTAATGACTTTCTCGGTACGCGCAAACAGGCGATAGAACTCCGTCAGCGAACTCTCCTGCAATTTGCACTGGGCAGCAACGGAGCGAATATCACCTGCCGTGTTTTCGGCAATCGACATGGCGCGGGCCAGACCGGCGGTATGCGCCTCGACAAACTGAGTATCTTCGATGCCATGCTGATGCAGAAACGTCAGCAGTCCGTTGAATAACCAGACGTCGGTGCCTGCGCGAACTGGCAGATGCAGGTCAGCCATCTCGGTTGTCGCCGTCCGGCGCGGATCAATCACGACCAGTTTCAGCTCAGGCCGACGTTCCTTCTCCTTGACGATTCGCTGAAACAGGATGGGATGGCACCAGGCAGTGTTGGACCCGACCAGTACAATCAGATCCGCCTTTTCGAGATCATCGTAAGCAAGCGGAACAATGTCTTCTCCGAATGCACGTTTGTGCCCGGCAACCGCCGAAGACATGCACAGACGCGAATTGGTATCGATGTTTGCCGTACCGACAAAGCCTTTGGCAAGCTTATTGGCAACATAATAGTCTTCTGTCAGCAGCTGGCCCGAAACATACCAGGCCACCGCATCCGAGCCGTGTTCTTCAACGATGCCGGCAAAACGATCAGCCACATGATCGAGTGCCTGATCCCAAGACACACGATGAGACTTCGACGGCGACAGCGCTCCTCGAAATTCGGGATAGAGCAATCTGCCGCCCGGCCCCACGGTCTCCCCCAGGGCCGAACCCTTGACGCAGAGTTTGCCGCTATTAGTCGGGTGATCATCGTCACCCGAGACAATGATCTGTTCACCTTGCACCTGCACTTTCACACCGCAGCCAGTGCCGCAATAAGGACAGGTCGTCTTTACCGAAGTGGGCTCCGCGCTTGCTGTGTCCATCAGACAGTCTCCGCCGCGACATCTGCCACTGGCACTGATAAGGCCTCACAAAATTGCCGCCCAAACATCAGTCGCGTGCGCATGCCGGAAACATCCCGCCCTTCCTGAATCAGATCAAAATACCAGGGACCGTCCGCCACATCGCCGTAGAGAACCGCGCCGACCACACGCGAGGCTTTCAGCACCAGACGCTTGTAGACACCGCGACGCGGATCGCGAAACACCAGGTCTTCAGTGTCGTCGCCGCCGATGAAATTGCCTGCCGAAAACAAATCGATGCCAGTGACCTTGAGCTTGGTGGAAGTCACCGAGCCAGCGTAATGGCTGTGGCCGACGCCGAGCAGATGGGCCGCACACACTTTGGCCTGTTCATACAGGGGCGCAACCAAGCCATAGGTGCTCTTGCGATGTTGGACACACTCGCCAACCGCATACACGCGCGGGTCTGAAAGGCTTTGCAAAGTGTCATCGACCACCAGAGCGCGCTCGCAATGAAGACCGGCGGACTGAGCCAGTTCAATATTGGGACGAATGCCGACCGCCATGACCACCAGGTCTGCCTTCACTTCGCTGCCGTCCGAAAAACGCAAAGCCTCGACTCGATTTTTACCGACTATTTGGGTGGTACTGGCTTCCAGCAGGAAGCGGATGCCGCGGGTTTCCAGTGCCTTCTTGAGCAGGTTCGCCGCCGGTTTATCCAGCTGACGATCCATCAGGCTATCGGTGACGTGCACCACGGTGACATCCATGCCCTGGCGTCTCAGGCCATTGGCCGCTTCCAGACCCAGCAGACCACCTCCGATGATGACGGCGCGTTCATGATGCTGCGCCGCAGCCAGCATGGTTTCCACATCATGAATGTCCCGATAGGCGATGACGCCGGGTAAGTCATGGCCGGGAATCGGCAGGATGAAGGGCTTTGATCCGGTTGCCAGCAGAAGACGGTCATACTGAACCTGCAGGCCCGAGCTTGAGGTGACCACGCGAAGCTTACGATCGATCGAGACCACCGGGTCACCGGTATGCAGATGGATATGATTATCTGCGTACCAGGTGAGTGGATGCGTGACGATTTCGCGAAATTTTTTCTCGCCGGCCAGTACCGGAGAAAGCATGATGCGATTGTAGTTTCCGTGTGGCTCCGAGCCGAACACGGTGGTGTCATAGTGATCAGCATTCAGGCTGAGCAACTCTTCTATCGTGCGGACACCGGCCATGCCGTTGCCAATGACGACTAATTTATTTTTGCGCTTTTGTGTCATACATCCAAGTGGTCCAGAACCGAGGAAGCCAGATTATTCGCCTTGCACCAAAACGATGCCGCCCTCTCCAAGACGCACTGGATATGCTTTGACCGACCAGGCGGCGTCTTCGATGCAGGTCCCCGTCTCCAGCGCAATATGATTCTTGTACACCGGAGAAGCGACCACGACTTGTCCGTCCATATCGCCGACCAGCCCACGGGACAAAACATTGGCACCGGACCGGGGATCAAAATTGTCAATGGCGAACACACCATCTTCCTCACCCGAAGGCGACACGATCCTGAATACCGCGACTTGTGCCTCGCCCACTTTTCCGCACACCCCCGTATTGGGCACGATATCGCTCAGACCGCACACCAGCGTCCAGTTCTGCTCATTTGTCACGAGGCGTTCTCCAACTGCTTTTCTTGTGCTCTCTTTGGGCGAATTTGCCCACGCTCATCTACAAACTGAATGTTTTGGTCCGGCTCCTGTGAATTGACGAAATGACGAAAGCGCTTGAGTGTTTCCGGCGTATTGATCGCTTTCTTCCATTCGCATTCATAGGTATCAACCAGCTTCTGCATTTCGCCTTCAAGTTCGACGCCAATTCCCAGAGAATCCTCGCAAACCACTTGCTTGACGTAGTCGATACCCCCTTCGAGGTTTTCCAGCCACACCGAGGTGCGCTGCAATCGGTCGCCTGTGCGGATATAGAGCATGAGGAAGCGATCGATGTAGCGGACCAGCGTCTCATCATCAATATCCGAGGCCAGCAGATTCGCATGGCGCGGCTTCATGCCGCCGTTGCCGCCCACGTATAGATTCCAGCCACTTTCGGTGGCGATGACGCCGACGTCCTTGCTCTGGGCCTCGGCACATTCGCGGGTACAGCCGGACACCGCCATCTTGATTTTGTGCGGCGAGCGCAAGCCGCGATAGCGCTGCTCGACAGCGATTGCCATACTGACCGAGTCCTGCACGCCATAGCGGCACCAGGTACTCCCCACGCAGGATTTCACCGTGCGCAGCGCCTTGCCGTAGGCATGTCCGGATTCAAACCCGGCATCGATCAGCTCTTTCCAGATCAGCGGTAGTTGTTCGACCCGTGCGCCGAAAAGATCGATGCGCTGTCCGCCAGTGATCTTGGTGTATAGCCCATAGCGTTGGGCAACGCGACCAATGACAATCAGCTTTGCAGGCGTGATTTCGCCACCGGGAATTCTGGGCACGACGGAATAAGTCCCGTCCTTCTGCAAATTGGCCAGATAGTAGTCGTTGGTGTCCTGGGTGCTGGCGAGCTTGGGCTTGAGCACGAATTCATTCTTCTGTGAAGCAAGAATACTGGCAACGGCTGGCTTGCAAATATCACAGCCGCGACCCTTGCCGTGTCTGAGAATCACTTCGTCGAAACTGCTGAACTGCGCCACCTTGATCAGGTGGAACAGTTCCTGGCGAGAGTGCTCGAAATGTTCGCAGATATGATTAAGGACCAGCACACCACTCTTGCTCAGCTCGGAGTCCAGCACCTGCTTGACCAGGGGCTGGCAGCCTCCGCAACTGCTCGCCGCCTTAGTGCATTTCTTAAGGGCGCCCAATGAAGTCGCCCCATCCGCAACTGCTGTGCAGAGTGCAGCTTTGCTGACATTGTTGCAGGAACAAATCAGGGCCGACTCCGGCAACATGTCAACACCCATGCCGGTTTTGGAACCACCCTCGCGCGCCGGCAGAATCAATTCATCCGGATGCTCAGGCAGCGGGATCTGGTTCAGTGCCAATTGCAACAAGCTGCCGTAGTCCTCAGCCTCACCGACGAGCACCGCCCCGAGCAATCTCTTGTTGTCGGCGCTGACCACCAGCTTCTTGTAATGTCCGGCAACGCCATCACTGAACAGATAGCTCAGCGCGCCCGGGGTGTTGCCTTGCGCATCACCGATACTGGCCACGTCGACGCCAAGCAGCTTGAGCTTGGTCGACATGTCAGCGCCCTGAAACTCCGCCGGCCCTTCTTGGGAAGATCCCTCAAGAACATGCTTGGCGGCAACACGGGCCATGTCATAACCGGGGGCAACCAGACCAAATATCTTGCCTTCCCACAGCGCACACTCGCCGATCGCATAAATATCTTTTTCACTGGTCTGACAGAAATTGTTGATGGCAATGCCACCACGCTCACCCATCTTGAGCCCGCCGCTGCGCGCCAGTTCATCACGCGGCCGGATACCGGCAGAGAATACGATCATGTCGGTTTCAAGCTGTTCGCCATCGGCGAACTTCATCACGTGGCGCCCGCCCACGCCGACACCGGCGCCCTCAGCAATCTCAAGCGTGTTCTTCTGCGTATGCACAAACACACCCAGAGCTTCAATCTTCTTGCGCAACAAAGCACCGCCCATATCGTCGACCTGGACGGTCATCAGGCGCGGTGCGAACTCCACAACATGGGTTTCCAAGCCCATGTCCTTGAGCGCTTTTGCGCACTCCAGACCCAACAGCCCACCGCCGACCACAACACCTTTCCTGGACTTGGCGCCCCACTCGCGCATGGCTTCCAGGTCTTCAATCGTGCGATAGACCAGGCAGCCTTCACGGTCACGACCTGGCACCGGCGGCACAAAGGGATAGGAACCGGTGGCGAGGATCAGCTTGTCATATTCAATCTGCTCACCCTCTGCGGTCTCGACATACTTTTTAGCCGCGTTGAGCGAAACTGCCTTGGCGTTCAGATGCAGGGATATACCGTCACGATCGAAAAATTTCTCGGCAACCAGCGACAGGTCCTCCGCCGTCTTGCCGCTGAAGAATTCAGACAGGTGAACACGATCGTAGGCCGCTCGCGCTTCTTCGCAGAGCACGGTGATTTCAAGGCCAGGCTTATCCGCAAACTCTTCAAGCAGTTTGTGTCCAACCATTCCATTTCCAACGACGACGATTTTCATATTTGGGTTCCTATGCCAGCGCGCTTCGCTGCGCGACGGCTTCTTCGTAAAGGGCTTGCTCGCGACTCTTGTGTTCGGGTGAGAAGCGCACCGCAATGGCGCATATAGCGGTGGCACAGACCGCCACAGCAAGAATCAACAGGGTTTGTTGTGAATCGCCTGTACCCTTCATCAGGAATCCCGCTGCAACCGCGCCGACGTTGCCACCCGCACCAATGATTCCAGCCACGCCGCCCAGGGCGCGACGATCGATGAAGGGCACCAGTGCGTACGTTGCACCGCAGGCCATATGGGTAAACAGCCCGAATCCGACCATGGCAACGATGGCCATGCTCACGGTTGAGGCCTGAGCGAACCAAAGAAGACCCAGCCCCTCGCCCATGATCAGTACAAACAAAAGTGTCGTTCGAGCATCCAGGCCCTTCGACCTGGCGACCCGGTCTGAGCAATAACCGCCTAGGGCGCGTGCAAAAAGCGCTAACAAGCCGAATACACCGACCGCCATGCCCGCCTGTCCGATCGACAAATCGAAGCGATCAACGTAGTAAAGGGCCGCCATATTGTGGATGAAAATTTCCACACCAAAGCAGGCGGCATACGTGAGAAACAGCATCCAGACGCGATAATTTATGCAAGCCTGCTTGAAACTATTCCAGCCTCCCTTACGGCCGTTGTCCGGCATGAGCCCCTGCGCACGAAGCTCAGAATAGTTGCCGGTCGGGGCGTCCTGGGTGTAGCGCCAATACAATAGACCCATGATGACCATCAACACACCCGGCACCAGAAGCGCAACACGCCATCCCATGGTCTGCTCAACACCAAAGGTGACCACCGCTGCCAGGACCAGGGGCATGATGGCCTGAGCCGCACCGCCACCGGCATTGCCCCAGCCGGCCGATGCTGCGTTCGCTGTTCCCACCACATTGGAGGCGAACATCACCGAGGTGTGATACTGGGTGATCACAAAGCTGGCACCTACGGCGCCGATCAGCAGGCGGAAGAACAAAAAGCTCTCATAGGTCTGACTGAATGCGACCCCAAATACCGGGACGGCCCCAAACAGGAGCAAACCTGTGTAGGCCTTGCGTGGCCCGATGCGATCACACAGCGGTCCGATGATCAGACGAACCAGAATGGTGACGGCCACTGCGGCAATATTGATATTGGCGATCTGGTCCATGCTCAAACCGAGTTCCCCTTTGATCAGGGGCATCAGCGGCGCGCAGGCGAACCAGGCAAAAAAGCAGACAAAGAAAGCCATCCAGGTCAGATGGAAGGCCCGCATCTGAGGCGTGGCCAGGGACATGAGCTCGATGCGGGTGGCCTTGGACAACGGGGGCGCGGCGATAGACATAAATAACTCCTGCAAGTAAGTCACGCCCCTCGTTGGACATAAAAGTCAGCTCACGTGATCGCCATTAACCACGTACAGGGTCTATCGCAAGGGGCGTGCCGGGTTCATTCCCTTCAATTTCATGTGCGTTTGCACAATTTGCGCGCAAACAGACACTTGCATGCACGCTTTCGGTGCAAGGTCTGCTAATCCGCGCACGCGCTGGCCGCCCTGATGCCAGGCAGGACCGGCGCTTCCCTGTTTCCCAAGTTCTACATCGCTCTATTTGTGCGCATCACAATCTGCCAGGAATTGAATCAATTCTTCGCGCAGGCGGTAATAGTCGGGATGCTCAAGAAGTGCCTTGCGCGTTCGTGGTCGTGGCAAATCGATGTCCAGAATCTTGCCGACTTTGGCGCGCGGACCGTTGCTCATCATCACCACACGATCCGCAAGAAGAATGGCTTCATCCACATCGTGAGTCACCACAATGGCAGTCAGTTGGGACTTGGCCCAGACATCCATCAGCACTTCCTGCAGGTCCCAACGTGTCAAGGAATCGAGCATACCGAAGGGTTCGTCCAACAGAAGCATCTTCGGTTGCAAGGCAAAAGCCCGTGCAATGCCCACGCGCTGTTTCATGCCATTGGAAAGTTCCGATGCCTTCTTGTGCAATGAATCAGACAAACCCACGCGACACAAAAAATGTTCGGCAATTTCGGCCCGCTCCGACTTCGAGACATGTGGAAAGACCTGATTCACGCCCAGCATTACGTTCTCTCTGGCACTGAGCCAGGGCACCAGGCTGGGAGCCTGAAAAACAATGCCGCGATCAGGGCCGGCGCCATCGATCTCGCGACCATCGAGTACGATCACCCCTTCGCTGATCTCGTTGAGCCCGGCCATCATGGTCAGTACCGTGGATTTTCCGCAGCCGGAATGTCCGATGATCGAGACAAATTCACCTTGTCGAATTTTCAGGTCGAAACCATCGACAACGGTGGCGGGCCCTTTTCTTGTCGGGTAAATCTTGGAGACTTGGGAAAACTCCACATAGCGATGAGGCTGCGTAGGGTTACGCCGCTTCTGCTTCCTAAGTGCTGCGGGATGCTCATCACTTGTATTCGGCGTTTGCGGGCGCAGTTCGACGACATTGCCCGACGTGGCATTACCCGCACGCTGGCCTGCATCGATAAGGTATTGCGTGATCTCCTTGCGCAAGGCGATGAAGTCACGATCATGATTCACCGCACCACGATCACGCGGTCGATCTAGATTGACCCTGAACTCTGGCCCGAAGGATGCGCCTTCTCCCTTGATCCCAGGATTCAATGGAATGACGCGATCTGCCATCAACAAGGCCTCGTCGACATCGTTGGTGATCAGCACGCAGGTTTTCCTTTCCCTGCCCCAGATATCAACAATTTCATCCTGTAGCTTGGCTCTCGTGAGCGCGTCGAGCGCGGACAGTGGCTCGTCGAACAACAAGATCTCGGGATCGGCTGCTAGCGAACGCGCCACCGATACACGCTGGCGCATACCACCGGAAAGCTCAGCAGGACGCTTGCCCATTGCCGGCGTCAAGCCGACCATGTCCACATAACGTTCTACGCGCTCCTGCCGCTCTGCCTTGGTCAAATGTCGGAAGACCTGATCAACGGAAAGCGCAACGTTCTCGCCCACTGTCATCCACGGCATCAGTGAGTAACTTTGAAAGACCACGCCTCGATCAGGCCCCGGCCCGATGACGGCCTCTCCCTTAAGAAGAACCTCACCCGCATCCGGCCGGATCAAACCGGCCATCAGCGAGATCAAGGTCGTCTTGCCGCTGCCGGAAAACCCGACGATGGCGACGAATTCGTTTTCGTGGATCGACAGATCGATGCCCTTGAGAACTTGGGTCCGCTGACGACCCGAACCATAGGCCTTGTCGACCGAGCGCAAGTCCATGCAAACAGTTCTGCTCTCAGCATGATTGGCTGACTCTGGCTGGCCCAGGCGATCTACGAGAACCATGTCTTGTCTGATTGCTTTGATCATCTTCAACTCACCGGCTCGCCAAAGCTCACCAACTGCTGCAGAGTCGCCATCACACGATCGAGCAGAAATCCGATGATGCCGATGGTGAATACCGCCACCATGATGCGTGCGAGCGACTCACTGCTGCCATTCTGAAACTCATCCCAAACAAACTTTCCCAGCCCCGGATTCTGCGCCAGCATTTCGGAGGCGATCAGCACCATCCAGCCCACCCCGAGCGACAGGCGCAGCCCGGTGAAGATCAATTTCAGAGACGACGGCAACACGATTTTTCGCACTTTGGTGAACCAGGAGAGTTGCAGAACCCGGGACACATTAATCAGATCTTTATCCACCGATGCGACCCCCACGGCGGTGTTCATCAGCGTTGGCCACAGCGAACACAGGGTGACGGTGATTGCAGAAATGAGAAATGATTTTTCAAACAATGGGTCCTGACTGACATAAACCGCGCTGACAACCAGCGTCACGATCGGCAGCCAAGCAAGCGGCGATACCGGCTTGAACAACTGGATCATCGGATTCAGCGCCGTTTGAACGGTACTGGACAGGCCGCACACAATCCCCAAAGGCACAGCCACGATTGTCGCCAGCAAAAAACCGGTGAACACGGTAATCAGGCTGGTCTTAATCTGATCCCAATAGGTCGGCTTGCCGGTCCATTGACGAACCCTCACATCGGCATCGGGATTCGTCGCGAGCTTTGCGTCATTGCGCGCTTCCTGCCTCAGGTAGAAGGCATCCGCCTTGTCACGCTCTCGGTAATGTTCCTCGACAAGCCCGCCGGCCGCCTGCCAGACCGCGACGGGTCCTGGCAATTCCCCAAGGCTGGTCTGGACCGACTTGGCCAGACCGCCCCACAACAGAACAAACACAATGAAGGCAAGAATCGGCACACCGATTTTGTAGAGAATCTCGCGCAATTGCGCCTGCGGATCTTCGCCGGCGGCCAACCTGACCATGGGCACAAACCAGGTGAGCCCAGCCTTGTTTAAAACATTGACGGTTTGGTTAAGCATGATGGACATCCAATTTGAAAATATTTTCTTTGGCTTTGAAAAAGCGGGGGCTCATACCCTTGCATCGCGTTGGCAATGCTTGCTGCATGAACCCCCGATTCCTCAGGAGACACGATCCACGGAGCTGATCAGGGCGTCTCACCATCCTTCAGACCGATCGTGAGCGACTCCAGGTAGGCATTGGGCTTGCTGCCGTCGTAGCTGACTTTGTCCAGAAAATCAGAAGTCACCGGCTTGAAGCCGGTTTCACTGTCAAAGTCCGGAAAATCAGATGCTTTCATCTTGCCTTCGGCAATTAGTGCCTTTGCCGCAGCGGCGAACAAATCCGAGCGGTAAACCTTTTTTGCAACCTCCATATACCAGCCATCGGGCTTTGACTCGGAAATCTGGCCCCAGCGACGCATCTGCGTGAGATACCAGATAGCATCCGAGTAGTAGGGATAGGTCGCGTGGTAACGGAAGAACACATTGAAGTCCGGCACGGCCCGCTTGTCGCCTTTCTCGTATTCGAATGTGCCAGTCATGCTGTTGGCAATGACGT
>JBFJJV010000016.1:0-35090 GCA_041635265.1 Panacagrimonas sp. | reverse complement strand
GGGCGTTCTATACAACTATTGCTACCAAACTTTCTGTGTCAAATGCTCAGCAGGAGCCTGGACGGGTCTTCCAGACTGTCCTTGATCGTTCGTAGGAACATGACGGCCTCGCGGCCATCGATCAGACGATGGTCGTAAGTCAGCGCCAGATACATCATCGGTCGAATCTTAATCTCGCCGTCGACCACCACCGGTCTATCAAACATGCCATGCATCCCCAGGATGGCTGCCTGCGGCGGATTGAGAATAGGCGTCGACATCATTGAGCCAAACACGCCGCCATTGGTGATGGAGAACGTCCCGCCGGTGAGATCATCCATGGTCAGCTTGCCGTCGCGCGCCTTGATGCCGAGTGTGCCGATATTGGATTCGACATCCGCAAACGACATGCCATCGGCATCACGCAATATCGGCACCACGAGTCCACGCTCGGTCGACACAGCAACTCCGATGTCGTAATAGCTGTGATAGACGATGTCATTCCCGTCAATGGAAGCATTTACCGCTGGATACTTCTTCAGAGCCTCGATCGATGCTTTTACAAAGAAGCTCATGAAACCCAGCTTGACGCCATGAGCCTTTTGGAACTGATCTTTATAGCGCGAACGCGTGTCCCCTATCGCCTTCATATCCACCTCGTTAAAGGTGGTCAGCATGGCCGCCGTCTGCTGGGCTTCCACCAAGCGTTCGGCAATGCGAGATCGAATGCGGGTCATTGGCACCCGCTGTTCCTCGCGTGCCCCTGTAACGCGACGCGCAGCGGGCTCCGCGAGCTGCGTCTTTGCCGCAGCCGTAGAAGCGGACGCAGATTTGCTCTTCTCCGAGTGCGCTTTCACATCTTCCACGGTAAGACGGCCATTCTTGCCGGTGCCCTTGATCGCCGATGAAGGCAGGTCCAACTGGGCCAGAAGCTTCCGCACCGCCGGACTCTGTTGCGAATCATCAACGTTTTTCATTGCAGCGGAGGATGCCTCTGCTGAATTCTTACCGCCGTCATCCGATGTTGCTTCCGAGGTATCCGGCGTCTTCGCAGCGACCTCTCCTTCCACCAGAATGCCGATTACATCGCCGGAGTTAACCACGGCTCCCGCCTCAATACGGATTTCCTTGAGCACTCCATTGACAGTGGCTGGGACCTCCAGCATCACCTTGTCAGTTTCCAGATCGACCAAATTTTGTTCGCGTGATACAGCTTCTCCAGCCTTCAAATGCCACTCAGCAATAGTTGCCGACGACACGGATTCAGGAAGATTGGGAACTTTGATTTCAATTGTCATGTGTAATTTCTCGAGATATTTCTATCGGACTCAACCACCCTTGGCGGCCTTGCCTCCAAGCAGTGCTTCGCGCACCAATTCTTCCTGCTCCTGCTGGTGTACCTTCAGGAACCCCCCCGCCGTTGTTGCCATACCGGGACGCGTTGCGTAATACATCTGGTGTTGCGGATGCAGATAGATCTGCAGGCGATGCTTGATCGGGTACCAGGCACCCTGATTCTCAGGCTCTTCCTGGCACCAAACCACTTCGGTAGCGCCTGGATACATTTCAAGCGCATGTTCGTAGTCTTCACGTGGGAACGGGTATAGCTGCTCTATCCGAACAATAGCCACGTCATCCAGTTTCTCACTCTCACGGGCCTGGATCAGGTCGTAGTAAACCTTGCCTGAGCAGAACACGATGCGCTTAACTTTCTGAGCGTCGATGTCAGCCTGATCATAAATGATGGGCTGGAAGCGGCCCTCTATCAGATCATCCAGTTCGGACACCGACATGGGGTGACGCAAGAGTGATTTTGGCGTCATCACGATCAGCGGCAGGCGAATGGATCGTTTCATCTGACGCCTCAACATATGAAACATCTGAGCGGGCGTAGATGGCACAACAACCTGCTGGTTATTTCCTGCACACAACTGCAACCAGCGCTCCAGTCGCCCAGAGGAGTGTTCCGGCCCCTGCCCTTCATAGCCATGCGGCAGGAAGATGGTCAGACCACACATGCGCCCCCACTTGGCAAACCCACTGGCGATGAACTGGTCAAAGAGCACCTGAGCACCGTTGGCGAAATCTCCAAACTGCGCTTCCCAGATCACCAGGGTGTCAGGATCGGTCGTGGAATAACCGTATTCAAATCCAAGCACGCCTTCTTCCGAGAGCAGCGTGTCATTGATGACAAATCGATACTTGTCAGAATCCAGGTGGCGCAGTGGCGTAAAGCTCTCACCAGTTTTGGCATCGTGCAGTGTGGCATGTCGATGGAAGAAGGTTCCACGACGGGCGTCCTGCCCCGAAATGCGCACAGAAAACCCTTCGTTGACCAGCGTCGCGTAGGCCATGGTTTCGGCGAACCCCCAATCCATGCCCTGCTTTCCCGCCGCCATATTGTCACGGTCCTGAAACAGTTTTTTCACCCGAGGGTGCAGCGTGAAACCTTCCGGCACCGCACTCAGGCGCTTGTACAGGGAACGCAGCAGACTGATTTTAACCGAGGTGTCAGTGTCGGCATCCCAATTGCCTTTGCCGTAATTGCTCCAGTTGACCGTGTGCTTATTGCCGACCAGACCGAGTGTGGTGCGGGCGATGTTCTTGCCCTCATCCAATCCATCACGGTACTTGGCGATCAGTTCCTCGACATCACCTTTGGCAATTGCGCCTTCTTCTTCCAGCTTCTTGGCATAGACCGCCAGCGTGGTCGGGTGCTTCTTGATCTTTGCATACATCACCGGACTGGTTACCGATGGTTCATCAGCCTCGTTATGTCCCAACCGCCGATAGCAGCAGATATCCACAATCACGTCCTTGTGAAACTGATTGCGAAAATCCATGGCCAGCCGCGTGACGAAGACAACCGCCTCCGGATCGTCGCCGTTGACGTGAAATACGGGGCTTTCGAGCATTTTCGCAATGTCAGTGCAATAGCGCGATGTCCGGGCTTCATGGCCGGGCGCGGCCTCGATCGGATTGGGCGTGGTAAAGCCAATCTGATTGTTGACAATGATATGTACCGTGCCGCCGGTAGAATATCCCTTGGAGTGAGACAACTGCAGGGTCTCCATCACCACGCCCTGTCCGGCAAACGCCGCATCCCCATGAATCAGGACGGGGACGACACGCTGGCCTATTTCATCATGTCGGCGCGTCTGACGTGCCTTGACACTGCCTTCGACCACCGGATTCACAATTTCAAGATGGGACGGATTGAAAGCCAGCACCATGTGCAAGCGCTTCCCCGCAACTTCCACGTCGGTGGAGAACCCCATGTGATATTTGACATCGCCCGAACGCGACAGGCTCTCCGCCGAATATTTGCCCTCGAATTCTGCAAACAGATCCGATGGTGACTTGCCCAGCACATTGATGAGCATATTCAGGCGCCCGCGATGGGCCATACCGATCAAAATCTCCTCTACATCACGTTCGGCGCTGGCACGCAGCACCTCATCCATCGCCGGGATCAGCGAATCACCGCCTTCCAATGAAAAGCGTTTCTGACCCACGTATTTATTGTGTAAATAGCGCTCGAGACCTTCAGCAGCCACCAGCTGCAGCAAGGTGCTTTTCTTGCGTTTAGCGGTCAGCTTGGGTTCGAAGGCGCTGCCTTCCAGACGCTTCTGAATCCAGCGTTTCTCTGAAGTTTCTGTGATATACATGTATTCCACACCGATGGTGTCGGTGTAGATTGCCTTTAGCAATTTCAGAATTTCGCGAAGTGGCAGTCGGTCTGCTGCTGCAAGACTTCCGGTGTTGAACACCGTGTCCATGTCGCTTTCATCCAGGCCATGGAAGGCTGGATCGAGGTCAGGAATATGGGCGCCCTGGACCAGACCCAGCGGATCCAGACGCGCAGCCTGATGACCACGAACGCGGTAATAATTAATCAGCCTGAGAACCGCCGCCTGCTTTTCAGCCGCGCGCGCGTCAAATCCGCTGTCGGACACCAACACGGTGCCGGGTCGTTTGTCACGGGCAATGGCCTCGAACTTGGCGACGATGTCGCTGTGCGCGGTTTCACGCGCCGCGTTCTGGTCCTGAATATTTCTGAAGTAGGCTCGCCACGAGGGCTCAACCGACTCGGGATCTTCCAGGAATTGCTCGTAACTAGCCTCTACAAATGCGCCATTGCCTCCCCCAATGGGTGAGGTGGCGATATCACTCTGATACTTGCTGGCGCTCATTTCTGTGTTCTCAATATATCCGTCAGGCTTTTATTTTCCCGCACGTTTCCACTCGGAGGTCAGATTTCCAAGATAGGATTTGAAGTCATCTGCCAACTCGGAATGCTTGAGGCCATATTCAACGTTGGCCTTCAGATAGCCCAACTTTGAACCACAGTCATAGCGTGTGCCCTCGAACTCATAGGCCAGTACGGTCTGCTCCTGAATCAGAGCCTCGATGGCATCCGTCAACTGGATCTCGCCACCTTTCCCCCGCGGTGTCTTTTCCAGCAGCTTGAAGATACGCGGGGTCAGAATATAACGGCCAACGACCGCCTGGTTGCTCGGCGCTTCGTCCGGACTGGGCTTTTCAACAATGGCGCGAATCTCACCCAATCCAGGAGCCACGGGTTTAACGTCAACCACGCCGTACCCGGAGATGTCTTCCTTGGGTACCCGCTCGGTAGCGATCACGCTGGTGCCGTATTCCTGATAAACCCGCTGCATTTGCGCTAGGCAAGGCCGCAAGCGACCATCGATCAGGTCATCGGCCAGAATGACAGAAAAGTCTTCGTCGCCCACGGCCGGCAAGGCACAGAGCACCGCGTGACCCAGACCCAGCGCCTCAGCTTGTCGAATGAAGATACAGGTGATGCCAGGAGGCAGGATCTCCTGGACGGTCTGCAACAAGGCTGTCTTGTTCTTCTGAGCGAGCTCCGCCTCAAGCTCGTAGGCCTTATCGAAGTGATCCATGATCGAGTTCTTCGAACGTCCCGTGATAAAGATCAACTCTTGCGCGCCGGCGCTGATCGCCTCCTCTACCGCGTACTGAATCAGGGGTTTGTCCACCACGGGCAGCATTTCCTTGGCACTGGCCTTGGTGGCGGGGAGAAAGCGCGTGCCCATACCAGCTACGGGAAATACCGCTTTGCGAATCCGCATTCTTGTTGTTCCTGTACCGAGTCTAGTTAATTGATATACCTGACGGCATCCTAGGGCGGCGATCCGAGCCGGCCCCTGAAACGACCATTCTAAAGCTTGGACCGCCGCTTTGCAGGGGCCGGCACATCGAGATCCCCCGCATCCTCATACGCCTCCCATTTGAAACGAGGAGAGCAGATGGCAAGAAAACTCAGATCCGCGCCTCCCAGCGCAGAAATCCGCTGCGGGCAGCCATCCGGAATCAGGACCACATCTCCCGGCCCCACCGTCTGAATAAGTTCCGCGTCGAGCTCGACCTGTCCGACACCGGTCAAAATGACGTAGCGCTCTCTGATGCCATGCAAGCGGTGCCAGCGCGTCGTCCGGCCGGTCGGCACCCGGGCCCGTGCAATCGAGACCTCCTCATCCGAGGCTATATTGGACAGTTCGGCGATAAAGCAACCCTCATTCGTGAGTAACTCCGGCGCACAGCCTGCCCCGCGAACTTCCGCCTGAGCAATCAGTTTCATTTTGAGCCCTTCTTGGTTCCGGCAAACGGCGCGGACATCTGACTCCGAAAACTTGTGTTTCGGGCCAGATCGAGCCCCCTATCTATCGGCAACAAGTTTGAGAATTAACGATCAGTTCAGTCGAGCTGTATAGAGTACCTCTCACAACAAATAAACGATGCGCCGCACTTCAGGCAAGGAAAGAAAATCCGAGGCCTCGGCATATTGTTCCGCTCCCACTGGCGAACGGAACGCATAACGGGTGATAGATAAGATGAGATTGACAGCCTTCAAAGGGGCCTCTGTCGGGAATCGGCTGCCCTCCCTACTGCTAACACTGTTTTTCGGAATTAATCTGATTCCAAATAGCGCGCTCGCCCAGGCTCTGGACGCGGACCCAATTCTCGACTCCGGGGAGCAACAGCGCGCACCCACCGCTTTCGCGTCAGAGAACGCCCCAGAGCCTGTCCTCAACTGGGGCTCGAAGACGGGCACTAGCTGGTGGATTCCCGCAGCGGATATCTTTCTCTTTGACTTCCTGCTCAATCAATACAATCAGGCATTCTCGGGAACCTCTGATTTCGAAGTAGACAAGGATTCCCTAGAGAAAAATTTAAAGGGCAGCTGGGTCTATGACAATGACCCCTTCGACATCAATCAGTTTGGCCACCCCTATCAAGGCTCGATGTACCACGGCTTTGCGCGATCGGCGGGCCACGGTTACTGGACCTCTACGGCGTATACCGTTCTGGGCAGTGCTGCCTGGGAAATCGCCGGCGAGCGAACTCCGCCATCAATCAATGACCAAATCACCACCGGCATTGGTGGTGGCCTGCTCGGTGAACCGCTGTTTCGCATGGCGAGCCTGCTTCTTGAAAGTGGCGACGGACGTCCCGGAATCTGGCGCGAACTCGGCGCCGCAGTACTCTCGCCCGCCACCGGTTTTAATCGTCTGACCTTCGGCGACCGCTTCGATGGGGTGTTCAGAAGTCATAACCCAGCAGTCTATACACGCGTTGGCCTGCAACTGAATGTCGATAACAGTATTGAAACCAACATCAATACCAATCGCAATCGAAAAACTGAAGAAATCATCGTTCCACAAAGCTATGACACGGGTACCGTTGGTGCTGATTTCACGATTGCCTACGGCCTTCCGGGAAAAGAGGGTTACAGCTACGATCGCCCGTTTGATTACTTCCATTTTCAGTTCACCGCCTCGAGCAGCAACCTGCTCGAAAACGTCATCAGTCGCGGCCTGCTGTACGGAAAAGATTACGCAGTAGGCGACGCGTATCGTGGCATCTGGGGCCTGTATGGCACCTATGATTACATCGCACCGCAGCTCTTCAGGGTATCTACAACCGGTCTGGGCCTTGGCACAACGGGACAATGGTGGATGTCTGAGACAAACGCCCTGCAAGGAACAATCCTGGGCGGGTTCGGCTACGGGTCTGCGGGCACTCTGAATGCAAATCGGGACAGCGAAGCAGACCGCGACTACCAGAACGGGATGTCCTACCAGGGCCTCCTCTCCATCAGACTGATCTCCGGCCAACGGGTCTCCTTAGAGGCCACAGCACGTCAATATCACATCAGTGATGTCGGCACCGACGTCCGCGGCGGAGAGGAAAACATCTTTCGCGGTGACGTGACACTAACCGTTCGCGTTTATCGCTTGCATGCAGTGACCTTCGGCCTAATCACTTCGCGCCGAGACGCCCAGTTCGATCGAGCAGATGACACGCACCAGCAAGTGGCTGCCTTCACTATCGGCTATGCCTTGCTTGGCCAGACCCGATCCGGCGCTGTCGACTGGCGTCCCAAAAGCCAGGGCGGCCCGGGCCTGCCCCACTAATACCCACACACCACGATTCCGGAGAATTTCCTTGAACTCTTTTACAATCAGGTCTGCGTTGCTTGGCGTCGCACTCCTATTCACCTCGCACGCCAACGCCGGCGAGCGCGAACTGCCGGGCGACATCGTGACGGCCCTCCTTCCCCTGATCACCTTGGGCACCACCTATTCCAAGGAGGATCAGGAAGGTCGCTATCAGTTCTACAGGAGCACGGGCGCCAGCCTGGTCGTCAACTCGCTGCTGCGCCTAGGTTTTGACCAAACCGATCTGGGCGAGCGCCCCAATGGAAGTCCCTACGGCTTCCCCTCCGGTCATATTGGCTTTACGACCTCTAGCGCCGCGTTCTTGCAAGACCGCTACGGCTGGAAATACGGTCTGCCTGCCTACGCTGCCGTTGGCTACGTCGCGTGGGTACGTGTGGATACCGACCATCACCGCTGGCGCGACGTCGGAGCCGCGGCATTGCTCTCCTACAGCCTGTCCAAACTGTTTGTGACACCGGAAAATGCCACGCAAATCGCGCCCATCGTGGGCCCGGACTGGCTAGGCCTTCGCTGGAAACGATCTTTCTAAAGGAGCTGTCTGCAAGTTGTTGCCGCTCTGTCCCTCATCAGCAGCGGCGCTCTCCCCATCCGGCCCTGATCGTCCTAGAGCCAGCGCTTCTTGCGAAATACAAGCAATAGGGTGGCGGCAACCACGACCATGAACCCAAGCACCAGAAAATAACCGCTCTTGGAACCCAGCTCAGGCATGTTCTGAAAATTCATGCCGTATATGCCGGCGACAAAGGTCAGGGGCAGAAAGATCACGGAGGCAATGGTCAACGTCTTCATGATGTTGTTCAGTCGATGCGATGCCACCGAGATATAGCCATTCATGAGGTCACCCGTCAGGTTCTGCAGCATATCGGTCAGGCTGGCCAGACGTTCCATCTGCTCAAATGCGTCCTGAAATTCGTGCCGATAATTTTCCTGAAGAGAGTGCAGCCCCTCACCCTTCAGTTCCGCAAGCAAGGCCTGCTGATAGCCGAAAATACGCCGCAGTTTGCGCAGACGACTGTTATAGCTGACCAACTCATTGAGCAAATCGTCACTGGCCCGCGCGAGCATCTCCTCTTCCAAAGCCTCAAGCCTCGACTCCAGATTCAGCACGATCGGGGAATATCGGTCGATAATGGTGCGAACGACTTTGTAGAGCAAATGACCCGGTTGCCAGCGATCTTCCGGCCTCATTGATTCGAAGGAATCGAGCGTGCGGTTAATGCTCGGAGAAATTTCATCGTGGCGTGTCAGCAGAAAATTTTTGCCGCAGAAAAACGAGATGTGAATCACCGAAAAATCAATGCTGTTCGTCTCTGCGGAGAATCCCTTCAACAGCAGAAAGAAGTATTCATCAAACCACTCTAATTTCGGCGGGTGGCGCTTTCGCTGTGCATCATCAATCGCCATATGATGAATGCCGAAATGGTCAGCGAAAAGCGCGCGCTCCTCATCCGCGGGCTCGCCCTGCATGTCAATCCAAATCGTTTGCTTATTTTTTTCCCACTGGGCTAGCAATTCACCATTTCCGCGTTGCGCCGCGCCGCTGGCGTGGTCAATGAGCAACACTCTCATCATTTGCCTAACTCCTGTCTAAATTGCTCCAAACGCTCAATTAGGATAACCGGCGGAGAATGTGTGCATCAGCTTTCGCCCCGCGAGTTGATCTCTGTGTATGTGACCCATCTCGTCCGCAGTGTAATTCAGGGCAAAGCGTCAGGAGCTCAGTTCGTTCGATGAGTGAAATAGCTTCCCCAGTATCGCTCGCTGGATTTAGGCGCGCATTAGCCCGCGCCGGAAGACGGGAAAGTCCTGCAGGAGGGCTCACGATTGTATTTCTTTGCTAAAGCACGCGTCCGCTATCATCCAACTCCAAGCCTGACTCGCAGCAGCAGTGCAATCAGCAGGTCGCCCGAACCCCTACCTTGAGCGACCGGGCCTTGCAGACCAAACAGAGTCCTGCCACACCCCCGGCTGCCCTTGCCAGACGAATTGAGCAAGTTCCTTTTCAACAGGCGACCGGGTTGAAAAATGCACTCCGTATAAAAGGCACCCCGCCTCGATGGCTCTTCGGTGCAGGTGAAACTTTGCCGGGCGTGAATAAAGTGGATTTGAAGGTGCGGTTCAGGACAAGATGGCCGTTCTTGCTCGTCACGCTCATCTGCCAGCTTCTTGCTTAAACCCATGCACCGACTCAGTATCTGTCGCCACGCCAAATCGTCCTGGAATAATCCAGGACAATCGGATTTTGATCGACCCTTGAACGAGCGCGGATTGCACGACGCGCCGCTCATGGCAGCCAGAGTTGCAGCCTTGAGGCCAAAGCCGGACAAAATATTTTCCAGCCCAGCCAATCGTGCACAGGCAACGGCACGGCACTATGCAGACGCGCTGGGATTTGAGGATTTGCAGATAAAACTCGAGCCACGCATATACGAGGCCAGCACGGAATCGTTGATCCAACTTGTATGCGAAGTCACTGAGGACACCCGGCACCTCATGCTGGTCGGACATAATCCGGGTTTTTCAGATCTTGCCTGCTGGCTGGCAAGCTGCCCCTTTCGTGATATGCCCACAGGCGCTGTGGCGGTGATTTAGTTGAATATCGCGCTTTGGTCAGACGTGCATGCCGGTTGTGGCAGCCTCCGCCACTATTTATTTCCCAAAGACGGCGGGGACTGAGCCTTTAAGCCACCAAGATAACGTTGCGAGTTCTGCTGATAAATTTCCGCACTGGCCTTGATCAGTTTCATCTCTGGCGCACCAATCTCACGAACCACCTTTCCTGGACGCCCCATGATCAGCACATTGTCCGGATAGGTCTTGCGTTCAGGAATCAGGCTGCCGGCCCCAACAATGCTGTTCTTACCAATTTTTGCATTGTTCAGAATGATGCTACCGATTCCAATCAGGCTCAGATCTCCAATTTCGCAGCCGTGCAGCATCACCATGTGCCCGATAGTGCAATTGCGGCCGATCCGCAGCTTGATGCCTGCATCGGTATGCAGTACTGAGCCATCCTGGACGTTGCTACCCTCCCCAACGACAATATCATCGGTGTCCCCGCGGAGGACGCAGTTGAACCAGACGCTGGCCGCTCGCTCAAGAATAATGCGCCCGATCAGCGTCGCGTTAGGTGCCACGTAGTTGTCGCCCGAGAGTACCGGGCTGGTTTCTTCCAATGTATAGAGCACGTTGATCAGAATATTCGGCAAATGGAACAGACAATGTACAACAGGGCGCGCCACGGGCTACAGATATTGCTGATTCTCGCCCTGATCAGCTCCTGCAAACGAATTGATTCGGTTCCCTCACTGCCACCCTTGCCCGACAATGCAAAAATTCTTGCCTTCGGTGACAGCCTCACCTACGGCAGCGGTGCCAAGTCAGATCAGAGTTATCCGGCGGTCCTGTCCACCCTAAGTGGCAGGAACGTCGTCAACGCAGGCGTACCGGGTGAAACCAGCGCGCAGGGACTGCGGAGATTGCCGGAGCTGCTGGATATCGAACAGCCCGATCTGCTTATTCTCTGCCTTGGCGGCAATGACATGTTGCGCAAGCAAAGTCGCGAGTCGATCCGGGGCTCACTGATTGCAATGATTCAGATGGTGCGCCGCAAAGGTATTCCGCTGGTATTGTTGGGCGTGCCGGAACCGGCAATTTTTTCACTTCACAGTGCACCGGTCTATGCCGAGCTCGCGGCCGAATTTAATCTTCCGATTGAAAACCAGATCATCGCGGACGTTCTCAGCGACAGCGCGCGCAAAGCAGATCAGATCCACCCCAATGCACAGGGCTATAGGGATATGGCCCAGGCCATTCACGCCTTGCTTAAAAAAGCGGGCGCATACTGAAACTGCGGCCCGAAAATGGTCTGAAAAGGACTAGAGACGAGCGAGACGATCTTGAATGATCGGTAACACCTCTACAGCACGTCGCTGAATCCGCAAGACGACAACTTCAGAAACTTCAGTGCATCCTGGATTGATCTCGATGGTTGGAACGCCCATTCTGGATGCCCGAATTACGGGTCCCGAAATATACGGAAAGCCGCTGCTGGTCCCGATACTCATCACCGCATCAACCCCCCTTTCCAACACCTCGTCGACTTCCCGCACCGCGGCAGGCGACAATAATTCCTGAAACAAGACAACACGTGGCCGAACCATGCCGTGGCAATCCTCGCATTTGGGTGGCAGCCGCAGCGCGGCATAATCCTTTACCCACCATTCGCGTGAACATTCTGTGCAGTAGAGATCGTGCACATTGCCGTGAATTTCGATCACATTTTCCTGGCCGGCATCGCGGTGAAAGCCGTCAACGTTCTGGGTCAATACGGTCATCAGATCAAACGAGGCGGACATACGGCTCAGCGCTCGATGCCCTTCATTGGGCAAAGCACCGCGACAGGCCATTTCGATTTGTGAAAGATATTTCCAGGTCAGTTCTGGCCTGGATCGGAATATCGGACCGGAGAGCGCTGTTTCGATGGGGACATCGTCCTCGGTGTCCGCTTGCTCATAGAGACCGCCAATTCCACGATACGTCGGCATACCAGAATCCGCCGAAATGCCAGCGCCGGTAATCACCAGGATTTTTTGCGCAGCCGCCAGCAGTTCGATCGCTCGGCTAACTTCCGAATCCATAAGGTATTTTCTAGAATTCCAGGTTCGAGCCCGCTCGAGGCGGCACCCGGCAGGCGTCGCTTTCGCTTCCCCTCCAGCTCAGCATCGCGGGATTCATAAGGGTGCTGACACTAGACCCACACTGGCCTGACTGCAAGTTCGGCCTGGGCATGGATTGATCTGATCAGGAGGCGCTTAGATGCCTTGCCTGCCACCCGAACAATGATTCGCATCAAAGCACGCGCAATATTTACTACACTGCTGTACTATTAATAGAATGAAATCGGATGAGCGGCTCAAGGCAATCGATTCCAGCCAGGAAAGCTGGAGGGCGAACCTAACCCGCATCCCGAACGAAGACGTGACCCTCATGCGCCTGATACGCGCCGCAAGCTTGGGCATCACTGGGTTCACAGACCCGATGCTGCTCGACACCGGTCTAACCGAAAGCTCCTATCACTCCCTGATCGTTATTGTTGCTTGTGGAGACAAGGGAATTAGCGCGACAGCCGTGTGCGATCAAGTCGGACAAACCCGCGCGAATATGACCCGGATTCTCAAACTCCTTGAAACAGAAAAGCTGATCAAAATCCGGACCGACCCGCACGACGCACGCCGCAAACGCGTCGTCGCAACCGAGAAGGCACAGCACTTGATCCAGACCTGCGGCGAGCGCCTGCAACCATTGGTTCAGACGGTATTTCTCAAAATAGAACCCAAGGAAAAGGAAACTTTGCACAAAATACTTCGCAAACTCATCACATCGATGAGCCAGGCCGAAACCGAGGCCCAGCACAGAACATGAAATCAATTCGGAACAAGAAACCGAACAATTCCTGCGCGCTGATCATATTTGGAGTTCTACTCTCCACTACCAATCCAAGCTGGTCTTCCAACGGCATGAATGCGCCGGGAAATGGCGCAACGCAATTAGGAATGGCCGGCGCTGGTACGGCGATGGCGGACGACAGCTTCGCCACGCTGCGCAATCCTGCCGCTGCAGCCTGGCTTGAGGACGGAGCGTCGTTCGACCTGGGAATTGCGGTACCCAAAGGTGGTTCAAAGGTGGGTGCCGTCGGCCCAAATTCGCAATTTGGTCTACTGGACATCGAGCCAGGTAACTATAAAGCCGTAAAAGGAATTTTTCCCATTCCCTCATATGTAAGGAACTGGCGCTTGAATTCCCGGTCCGCCATCGGCTGGGGCGTGTCCGCGTCGGGACTCAAATCGATTACCGACGGTGGATCAGCGTCACTGGCACGCGGCTTCCCCCCATTTGCAGCGCGCTGCAAGGGTAGCTTCGCCGGGAGTCAACCGCTGGACGCAACCTCTGACCTCATGGGGCTGTGCGGAAACTCCGGTCAAAAACTCGGTGTCGACCTTACTCAGGTGGTCGTTTCAGGGAACTACGCCTACCGCCTTACTGATTCCATGAGTTTGGGGGTCGCGCCTGTACTGGCCGCACAGCGCTTTATGGCCAGGGGGCTCGGCGCATTTTCGGCGTTCTCCAATATCCCCGACAAAACCACCGATAATGACTTCGACTATTCCTACGGCGGCGGCTTGAGGCTGGGCATGCTGTGGGAAATTTCCGATGGAATAGGCTTCGGCGCCGCTTACCAAAGCAAGCTTTACCAGACTAAGTTTGATCGTTACAAAGGCATGATCGTCGGTGGTTCAGTCGATTTCGCTCCAACTATCAATGCCGGCTTGCAGTTCCACCTCGCTCAAGGCCATCGGATGTTTGTCGATGTTGAACACATCCAGAACGAGGCGGTGAAAGGACTGGCTCAACAAACGCATCCACAACGGTTTTCGGATGGGTGCTTCATTCCCCGCCTGACAGCGCGGTCAGCCAATCCTGAACCTCTCTCGAGCTGCTTGAGCGGCGACAACGGCCCGGGTTTTGGTTGGGTGGACGTGACCATTTACAAGCTGGGCTATCAAGTCAGCAAAGGGCGGATGGCCTTCCGTGCAGGTTTCAGCTGGGGCGGTAATCCAGAGGCAGAGGGACAGACTCTCGCGAAATTCTTTGCACCAGCCATCTCGGATAAACACGCCGCACTGGGGGTGAGTTGGAATCGGGCGCGTGGCGGCAAAATTGATGTCGCCCTGTTCCATGCAATCGAGAATCGCATTCGCGAGCACAATGCATTTAGTAATGTAGATGTGACGGTGCTCGGAGGCAACGTGGTGGGATACCGAGTTGAAGCTGACGATCAGGATCAGCTCATCGACAGTTCCATACGCGTCTGGCAATTACATATGACTTACTCATGGACGCCATGAGCTTTGGAGGCTAAATGCGTTCAGATAGGTCGATGCGCAGTCATCAGCAAAGAGTCCCAAAGGCACCGAGATCATCCCTCTCCTAACTCGCTGAACTCAATTTGCAATATGGGTTACGCAGTCGAACGGGTTTATCTGAGGCATAAAACGGTCGTCCGTTGATTCGACACATTCTTTTTTCGCACAACAATTCTGCTACAGCGCGCGATCACGGCAATCTTTTTCAAACGCCTTCCGCGGCCTCTCGTTCGCGTATTTTCTTGACCCGGTAATCGAGCTGAGCACGCGTCAGTCGCAAGGTGCGCGCCGCACGCGACACATTTCCTTCAGCCCTCGCCAGCGCGGCCAGCACGATGCGATCCTCGGTTGCCTGCAAATCCAGACTGCCGCCTTTTTCAAACCACGATTGGACTGAATAACTCAGCCCCGCCAAAGTACCACCATCGCCAGAATCAACGCCCGGCTTAACCAGATCTCCAGCACCATCTAGTTCGAACAGCTCGGCAGGGACATGAGAGGAAAAAAGATGAGACCGCTCTAGAGGCTTAGACTCATCGGCCAGGATCACGCCGCGTTCGATCACGTTTTCCAGTTCACGGACATTACCTGGCCAGTCATGTTCTAGCAGCGCCGCCAGCGCGGCCGGGGTCAAGCCTCGAAGATTTCTCTGATGCATGCGCGAGTAACGCTGCAGGCAATGTCCAATAAGCACCGGAATGTCGTCGCGCCGCTCGCGCAAGGGGGGAATACGAATCGGAAAAACATTCAGCCGATAGAAAAGATCGAGCCGAAAGGCGCCGTCCTTGATCGCTCGCTCTAAATCAGCATTAGTCGCTGCAATCACACGCACGTCCGCGTGGCGCGTCTGCGGGCTCCCCAGGCGCTCGAATTCACCGGTCTGCAGCACTCTGAGCAGCTTGCCCTGCGCTGTCAGGCTCAAAGTGGCAATCTCATCGAGAAACAACGTGCCCCCATTGGCAAGCTCAAAGCGCCCTTGGCGCGATGCATTCGCGCCCGTGTAAGCGCCACGCTCGGCACCAAACAGCTCCGATTCAACTAATTCGTTAGGAATAGCTGCACAGTTCACCGCGATAAAAGGCTGGGGACGTCGCGGACTGCGATCATGTACCTCACGCGCAAACAGACTTTTTCCCACACCGCTTTCTCCGAGCAATAGGACCGTCGCTCGAGTCGGTGCGACACGGTTGATCTGGTGCAGGATATTGTTGAAGGCGGTAGAGCTACCGACCACAGGTGACGTCGCGACGCTGGGCCGAATTTGGTCTACTTTCAGGCCACCCGACCCCCGCCCCAATTCAGGCAGAGACTCAATCGTCGTCATGCCATCAGAATCCGGTTCGGAGGATGCCCAGTCTTCTGCAGTTCTTGCCAGCGCCCGGCACTGTTCATCACCGCGGGCACGGCATTCAACTTCACGAACGAGGATGTGCTTGCCCATGAAGGCGCTGGCATAAGCCGAGGCATAGCCGGTCAGCATCCAACACACGCCTTGGCGAGCCAATAGCGACTCGCCGGGAGGATCCTCCACCTCGAAAGAATCACGAAAAATGAATTCACTTTTGATTTGCCCGGCGCTCACATCCATGTGAAATTGCTGTACTTCGATCTCGGCCATGCCCTTGAGGGCGTGCAACTGAGGGCCGACTGCAAAGGCATCGAAGGCACTTTTATCACGACGCAACCGCTTTGCGAGCTCGGCGTCGCGGCCGCCAGCGACATAACCCATCCGCTCAATCAAGCTTTGTGCCGCCTCCAATCCCAGACTGGCCACCAACTCACTGCGCAGGGCGCGAAACGACTCCGCGTTCATTAACACCATGCGCTGATCTTCCAGCCAGATCCTGCCTTTGTCGGGGCTGAAGCGCAGATGGCCAGCAATATCGCGAATATCCGGAAACGAAAATTTTTCGGGCACCAGGCCCTGAGCAGCGGATGTTTTTCTTGAACTCATAAAGGGCCTCACGTCTCTCGACGATATGATCAAATCATGAAAATCACATATACAATATTCATCATTTGATAATTTTAGTTTGAAGTGGCGCCATAAGCAGAACTGAATTTATAATTTTTGTCCTTTCTAATCTGATAGTTAACTGGTCTTATTGGTATTTGGCATACGGGTTGCTACCATGCCCGCGGAGCAAGCGCATAGAACACTTGCCGGCACATGGAGAGGCGTCTGAATGGCTGAAATTTCTTCCCTTGGATATTTGTGCATCGCGAGCCGCAAACTCTCCGAGTGGGAGCATTTCGCGGCGGAAGTCCTCGGCCTAATGGTGGGCAGGTGCCGCGACGATGGGAGCCTCGCTTTGCGCATGGACGGTCTCGAGCAAAGGATTCTGATCGAGTCCGGCGATGAAGAAGACCTGGTCGCTGCCGGCTGGCAATTCGAGACGGCCCATAGCTTGGCCCAATTCACGGAAAAGCTGAGTGCACGTGGGGTGGCATTGCAACGCGGCGACGCAAATCTGTGCGCATCGCGCTGCGTCGAGCAACTGTTCTTCTGCAACGACCCCGATGGCATCCGGCATGAGTTCAGTTATGGACCTGCCTATTCGCCTATACCGTTTCAGTCCAAGCTACTGCGCGGTGGTTTCGTCACCGGCGACCTCGGCGTTGGACATTTCGTTTCGGCTGCGGGCGATTATAGCAAGACGCTCGAATTTCACCGTGACACCCTTGGCCTGCGCGTCAGCGATCATATTCGAGCGCCACTGATGACCCCGCACGGGGAAATTGCTTTTGACGCCACCTTCTTCCATACCGTCACGGGCCGACATCACTCATTTGCTACCGCAGCAATCCCCTTCCCCAAGCGGATACACCACATGATGGTCGAGGTCAGTGACTTTAATGATGTCGGCCTCGCCTACGACCGCTGCCTGGCGGCCGGCGTACCGATCATGATGGGTCTTGGCCATCACCCGAATGACGGCATGTTCTCGTTTTACTCCGTTACCCCTTCCGGCTTCGCCATCGAGTTCGGCCATGGTGGCGCCATCGTTGATGACGCCACCTGGTCTGTGCGCAGTTATTCTCAGCTCAGTGACTGGGGCCACGCTGCGCCGACAATTTAATTGTTGCAGAGCTTATTCAAAAAACAGTGATAAAAAATAGTTGAGGAGCGGGGTGTGGATGGCGACGGACAACAAACTGAGACGAAACCCGGGCGTTACGAATATGCTGCCTTGAGCTTTCGCAATCACTGCCAGCCGGCAGAGTGTGCCGCGTTTCGCGAACAAGTGAAGAGCAAGTGCTTAAAGCTTGGTTTTGACCTGTTTCAAGCGAGTGATCTGGTCGCAAATATCGGGGTCAATGGCGATACAGACGGCCTCCCTTACCGCTCTGTTGAAACCCTGTACGAAGGCGACGGCCATACACAGGTTTGGCGACGCTTGGCGAGCCGCTATAATCATGGCCTGCTGCAATGGCCAGGCCAGAAAACAGTGGCGCAGCCAACAGCATCAGGCTCCAGCCAACGCGCGCGGCCAAGCCGGTTCTTGTCCATCATTGTCACAAGCGCCAATTAGGAATTCTGCTTGCTCTCAAGTTGGAGGTGCAAGCCAATTAATCACATTCAGGAGTAGACGTGGCAGACGGCAACCAATCTGACTGGGACCCCCAGGACATTCGAAATCTGGTCGACGTGCGCAATGGCACGCTCGACCCCCGCATATTTTGTGACGATTCGCTCTATCAGCGTGAACTGGACCAGGTCTTTGGCCGCAGCTGGCTGTTCCTGGCCCACCGCTCACAGATCCCCAAGCCAGGGGACTTCTTCACCACCTATATGGGTGAAGATCCGGTTATCGTGAGCCGTCAAAAAGATGGCAGCGTTATGGCTTTTCTCAATCAATGCCGACATCGCGGCATGAGGCTGTCTCGACTGGACCACGGCAATGCCCGCTTCTTTACCTGTTCGTATCATGGCTGGAGCTATGACAGCACTGGCAAGCTGGTCAGCGTGCCGATGGAAAAGGAAGGGTATTGCAGCAAGCTGAACAAATCAGAGTGGGGCGCATTACGGGTTCCGCGGATCTCCGAATACATGGGCCTTATTTTTGGCAGCTGGGATGAAAACATCCCCCCGCTGGAGGAGCAGCTGGGTGATGCCAAGTACTACATGGCTGCCATGTTCGATCGCTCCGAAGCAGGCACGGAGATCATTGGCGGCGTGCACAAATGGGTAATCCCCTGCAACTGGAAATTCGCCTCCGAACAGTTCTGCAGCGATATGTACCACGCGCCGCTGTCGCACATGTCGGCCATCATCGCCGCCCTGCCGGAAGAGGCACCGCCCGAAGCGGCCGCCTGGCCAACTGAGGGATTTCAGTGGCGTGACCCGGCGGCTGGACATGGCACCGGCTTTCATACCGGCGATCATGAATATGAGCTGATTGGCGCTATTGTCGGCCCCCAAGTCGCGAAATATTTGGTCGACTCTCGTGAACGCGTCGGCAAACGCCTCGGTAAGGCGCGCGCCGATGCGATGAATGGCCAGCACATGACCATATTCCCCACCTGCTCTTTCCTGCCAGCCATCAACACCTTGCGCGTCTGGCATCCGCGTGGTCCGAATGAAATCGAAGTATGGGCCCTGGCCGTGGTCGACGCTGACGCGCCTGCAGAGGTCAAGGAAGCGTGGGGCAAGGGCATCATGCGTACCTTCAGTCCTGCTGGCACACTTGAACAGGACGACGGAGAAAACTGGATCGAAGTACAGCGTGTGCTGCAAGGAACGCGCGCGCGCCGACAGAAATTCAATGTGCAGATGGGCATGGGTAATGCAAAACAAGACGAGCGCTTTCCGGGCCCGCTCAGTCATGTGTTCTCAGAAGGCGCCGCCCGCGGCTTCTACACACGCTGGGCACGCATGATGGCCGGAGAAACACACGAAGAGCTCGCCCGTCCACATGAGGATGTGACATGAGCAAGATCACGCCCGAGCTCCAACTCGACATAGAGCGCTTCCTGTTCGAGGAAGCCGACCTGCTGGACCGTCACCTCTTTCGCGACTGGCTGGCGCTGTTTTCCGACGATATCGTGTACTACATGCCAGTGACCACGAACTATCACGAGCAGGCCTGTGGCGAAGCACCGCCTCCCGGAGAAGTGGCGTGTTACTTCGACGAAAATCTTCACACGCTCAAACAGCGTGTGCGGCGACTGGAAACCGGCAAAGCCTGGGCCGAGATGCCGCCCTCACGCACACGGCACTCGGTCAGCAACGTTTACATCGCCCCGAGCGCTACGGCTGGCGAGTGGGATGTACGCTGCAATTTTATGGTCTATCGCTCGCGCCTTGAAAGACAGGTAGATCTGTTTGTCGGCGCCCGTGTAGACCGCCTGCGGCCAAATAGCGGAGACGGTCCGCGCTGGAAGATTGCGCGTCGCGATATTCACCTCGACCAGGCTACCTTGCTGGCTAACAACATCAGTCTCTTTTTCTGATATGACAGAGATTCGCGCGTGTGCCGTCGATGAACTCGTCGACGGCGAAATGCTCAGCGTGCCCGACGCGCCCCTGCCCTTGGCCGTGTGCCGCGTCGACGGCCAATTACATGCTTTTGAGAACAACTGCAGTCATGAGGACTTCGAGCTTACTGAAGGTATGATCGACGGAATGGAAGTTGAGTGCCCATTGCACGGCGCCCGCTTCTGTCTGCGTACCGGCGCCGCCCGTGCTGCGCCCGCCAGTAGCGGAATTCGCGTCTTCTCAGCACGCGAATCCAACGGTGAGGTGCTTGTGGATCTGAGCGGCCTCCCCTCTGGAGCAGAAAGCCCATAGCGTTTTTGCAGCACATGATTCATCACAGCGAGATTTTTAGCTACATCCGCGACAGCAATCCCAGTTCGCCTGCATATTCACCATTCTTTCCAGGATGGCAATAGGGCTGGCCTAAGCTTGGCGGCGCAGCAATCAGCGTTGCAGGCATCCACGACAATTATCAAACGCGAGAAAATCATGAGTAAATTAACCGATTCCACTACTAGCCGCACCGTCGAAGCTGGCGGCCACACTCTGCACTATCACGATGCCGGCGAAGGCCCTGCGGTGGTCATGCTGCACGGCGGCGGCCCTGGTGCTGGTGGCTGGAGCAATTTTCACCGCAACATCGATGCCTTTGTCGAAGGCGGCTACCGGGTCATTCTGCTCGACTGTCCCGGTTTCAATAAATCTTCACCTCTGGTCTCTGCCGAACCACGCGGCCTGATCAATGCACGCGCCGTTCATGCGCTCATGGACACGCTAAAAATTGACAAGGCGCATCTGATCGGCAATTCCATGGGAGGACTTTCGGCACTCACATTTGCGCTCGAGTTTCCCGAACGACTTGACCGCATGATCCTGATGGGTGCTGCTGGCCTCGGGCAGAGCCTGTTTCAGCCTTCGCCACAGGAAGGCATCAAGCTGCTCATGAAGCTGTACAAGAATCCGACGTTCGAAAATCTGCAGGCCATGATGCAGGTCTTTGTCTACGATACCTCCGTGTTGACCGACGATTTGGTCCAGGGCCGCTGGAAAGCTATGCAAAACTCCCTCGAGCACCTTGCAAACTTCGTCAAAAGTAACGAGCAGAACCCACAGGCTCTGTTCGTGGACTTCACGCCTCGCCTGCCGGAGATCACAGCCCGCACCTTAGTGATCTGGGGTCGTGATGATCGATTCGTTCCGCTCGACAATGGCATGAAAGCTGTCCGCGGAATTCCTGATGCAGACCTCCACGTCTTCACGCGCTGTGGTCATTGGGCACAGTGGGAACATGCCGCCAAGTTCAATGAGACCGCATTGGCTTTCCTGGCGCGGGCCTGAGATCTGATCTTCTAGAATCCCGACCGTCGCCTGGCCTTGGGCCGTTCGGCGGTCGGTGCTACAAACGAAGTCGCTTACCCCTTTTTAAAAGCAGCGCCCTGTTGAAGAATTAATGATGCTTCCTGGGGAGGACGAGATCAGTATCCGATTCCGCCCGACACACCTGCTTTAGGAGCAGGTCAAGCAAAGAATTTCTTGCCTACACGCTATAGATATCCAGCACCGTCGGAATCCGGTCATTCAGCACCAGAGTTTTCTTTTTTCGGATCTTCCAATCATTGCCGTGCCAGGCCAAAACATAATGGTAACGGCCAAAAAACTGCGTTTCCTCGGCCTTGCGGTACAGATGGGTGACCCATTTGGCCCTGACGCTCACCGTGTTTGCTTCATCGGGGTCGGGACGCACGATGATATTGCTGATCATATGGCAGGTGCGCGGCAGTGGCGTTGAAGCCGCAGAGCGCTTCGTACGAATTCGAAACACGCGATCCTCCAGACCGGCACGACCGTTATAGTAAATTAGCGAGATTTCGCCCTGCGGATTGCTTGTGTGTTCATGTTCGGAATCCCAGGAGGGAATCCAGTACTCCACGGCTTCCTCATGAAGCGCCAACCAGGCATCCCAGTTCTGTTCGTCCAGATGATCAGCTTCCTGGGCGAGAAAATCGGCTACCGAAGAGCGAAGGAGAAGTACATTATCCATCGGGAAATCGGCCATCAGGATGCCTCCTCTGGATTGGCTGACATCAGTTCGGCCCAACGTTCGTGTTGCGCAATAAAAATACCTTCATCCTCAAAGCGCGCACCGGAACTGCCGGGCGCGACGCCGAGTTCGTTCGCCAGGGCATTTGCTCCCGCCACTTCATGTTCAGCGCCACGGCTGAGTTCGCTCCAACGAATGACATCATGATGCTCCGCGCCTAGCTGGCATTCATTGAACTCTGTCAGGTCATCAGGGGTGGCCATACCACTGGCGTTAAAGAAGTCTTCATATTGGCGTATCCGACGCGCACGGTCGGCAAGCGCCTCTCCTACTGGAGCAAAACAATAGATGGTGACTTCGGTCTTGTTGACGGCCAAGGGGCGAAACACGCGAATCTGGCTGCTCATCTGATCCATCAGCAGCAGATTTGGATATAGCAGCAAATTGCGCGCACGTCGTAGTGCCCACTCCGACTTGACCGTACCCATGCGCTGCGAAAGTTCATCGCGGACTGACCACAGCGGTCGTGACTCCGGATTGGCAAGTTCCGACCAGATCAGCGTGTGCCCCTTGCCCAGGTCGTAGTAGCCGCCCGCGGCGCTGGTGATCTTGGATGCGTCCAGTGTCTGCGTCTTATCACCCACCGAAGTGGACTTCATGCGCTGCATCACCGTCGTGATGTAGTTCGCGTGTACCGAGGCGACGTGGTATCCGTCCACCCCGTTTTCGGCCTGGAGTTTCCAGTTGCCGTTATAGGTATAACTGGACGAGCCCTTGAGGACCTCGACGCCGTTGGGAGACTGATCCACGATCAGGTCGATGAAGGCCCTGGACTCAGCCAGATAGTCGCTCAAAGGCCCTGCCCGCTCGTTCAGGGTCGCAAATAGAAAGCCGCGGTAGTTTTCCAGGCGGAGGCGGCGCAGGCCAAGCCGGGATTTATCGAAACCTGCGGGGTAAGCACCCTCGGATTCCGCCATCGGCGCTTTGAGTTCGCCGTCGAGACTGAACGTCCAGCCATGGAAAGAACAGGAGAATACGGTAGCCGAGCCCTTGGAAACACGGCACAACGTAGCGCCTCGATGAGTGCAGATATTGACCAGAGCATTAAGCTCGCCTGCCTTGTTTCGATTAATGATCACCGGTACGCGGCCGATCCACGTAGTGATGAAATCGCGCGGCTTTTTGAGCTGGCTCTCGTGGGCGACGTAGACCCAGACCTTGCCCCAAATCTGCTTGAACTCACGCTCATAGAGGTCAGGGCATGAAAATATACGCCGACCCACATGGCGAGTACCCGACTCACTCTCGCGCACCACATCACTTAATTCTTTTTCAGTCCCTGCGTTCATGCAAAGGGTCTCCGGTTCCGCTGGAATTGGGGCCGCGTGCGACCAGTTTGACTGCCTCGTTCAAGCAGTGACGTTGCCGTCTTTGTCCAGCCACTGGGGCCAACCGGCACGGGCGTTCGCAGCCATAGCGAGCTTGCGTTCACCCGGGGTCGCATAGCGCTCGTCCCATTCCTTGAGCTTGGGCTTGGCCACGTACTTGAACCACAGCGGCGGAATCAATCCCAGAATAAAACACAGGAATATCGAGGGCATCTGAGGGGCGCCCGGTTCCGGCTTGAGTTTGTAGTAAGGCGTGTAGGCGTCGTAATGGTGGTTGATATGATTGGTGATCTCCACGCCTAAAGGCCTGATCACAGCGCCCAGATGATTCCAGGCGTGATGCTGAAGCAAGGGGCCGTCGACTTCGCGAACCAGACCGTAATGCTGGAAGTAGTTGAATCCTTCCAGCAGCAGCTTGGCTACCAAGACGGCCGCCAGACAAACAAGCATCGCCATCGGCCCGGCAACGAACCAGCAGATTCCAGGCAGGGCAAGCGCAAGCATCAGGCCCTGATAGGCACGATTTCGCCAGTTCCACGGGCTTAGGCCGCGACGGCGCAGCGCTTCGGCTTCCCAGTAAAGAGCGTCAACATAGCCGCCTCGCGCCGCCCTGAACATGAATTCGTAGATGGTCTGACCGCGAGGCGCAGTATCCGAATCTTTCGACGAGCCTAGGTAGATGTGATGCGTTCTGACATGACCGATGTCGCGATTGGGGTCGCCAGACATCGTCGCCAGCACCGTCAAGGAGAATCGGCGTGGAAACCAGTGCCGACGATGCGACAACTCATGCGCAACCGGCGTCGTCGGTACGGCGCTGAACCAGCCAATGGTGACAATACAGCCCAGCACCTGGGAAAGTGAGCCGGGACCGCTTAGAACAATAGAACCTGCGACCACCCCGGAGAGAAAGGCAGCGTAGAGGACGATCATCAAAACCAGATGCAGGTACAAGGGGATGTCCAGCCAAATCGGCGAACCAACCTTGCGCTCCGCCAGATCAGGCGGCAATGCCACATCAAGTGCCAACAAAAATGGAAAACTGACCAGTCCCAGCCAGACGTAGTTGCCGCCAATCAGAAACCCGACAACGGCAATCGAGGTAATCAAGGGCCCGATGTAATAGCGAAGCGTATCCATTCAAATCAACTCCTTGCTGCTCAAAGTATAGTTCTTCTATGGCGATGCTCTGGCATCGACTTTTTTCGTCACAGTTCCGCCTCGGAGATCTGAGCGCCCCCCTGATCAGAGATTCCTGAGCCGAGAACCGGAGAAACTCGGTACATTACAACTTGTCTCACCCTGGCGAACTACGGCGTCGCAAGGATTTATACTCTCTGAATGACGCTGGCTTCCGCGCTTCATTTGCTGCTACATGTGCTCGTCCCGGCGGCGGTCGCGGTCGTTTTCTTTCGGGCGCAATGGCCGCGGGGCTGGCTCATCATGCTGGCGACGATGGCGGTGGACATCGATCACTTGCTCGCCAACCCCATCTACGACCCCAATCGATGCAGCATTGGTTTTCACCCCCTGCACACCCTGCCGCTCATCTCCATCTACATTCTCCTGGCGATTTATCCACGCACGCGACTTATTGGGCTGGGACTGGTATTGCACATGCTTCTGGACTTCAGCGACTGCGCCGTGCAACGCGGACTGGCTGATGCACTCTCGCGCCTATTTGGCCAGTAGAGATCCCGCCTCTTTGTATCAAGCCAAGCGACCGCTGCCACCACTTCATCGATGCATCACTTTTGGACATTGAAATTTCAGCCTAGGCTGGGCCAGATTGGTTTTCGTTTTTCCAGGAACGCCTGCTGACCCTCGACCCCTTCCGCACCTCGGTTGATTTCGCCGAATCGACGCCCGGCATACTCGATCAAAGCGTCCAGTGGCATCTCGCCAACGCGATTCATGATCGCCTTGGTCGCCGCGCTAGCCATCGGCCCGCAGGCATCAATATCGTCAAGCAAGTGGGCAAGCAGACTCTCCAGCTCTGAATGGGTCTGCGCCACCTCGTGTGCCACGCCCATACGAACCGCGTCCGCACCGTTGATGCGGCGACCGGTCAACGCAAGATAGCGCGCATTGGATAATCCCACCCGGCGCACCACGTGTGCCGCGATCTGGGCCGGGGCGACGCCGATGCGTGTCTCTGCCATCCCCATCTTGGCGTCGTGCTTGACTAGGGTGATGTCAAAGGTGCATGCAAAGCCAAAACCCCCACCAAGCGCAAACCCCTCGACCACGGCGATCGTGGTCTGTGGCAAATTGGCCAACCGCTGAAACATGCGGCCGGCACGCAGATTGTGCTCCATCGCAATGTCCACGCCGGGCCGCGAATCCGTCGTTTGAGCACGGCGCTCGCGAATGTCTCCGCCCGCACAAAAATGCCCGCCCGCCCCGCGCACAATTACTGAACGAACGGAGCGGTCCTCTTCCAGCCGACTAATAAGCGCTTCAAGCCCCATCAGCATCGCGTCGTTGAGCGCATTGCGCCTTTCCGGGCGATTGAAGGTCACGAATAAGCGTGCGCCATCCTGCTTCAGCAGCAATGGAGAGACTTCGATATCGGTGTTCGACATAGATCAGCTCAAAAATGAATTGTTAATTCAGGCCGACTGCATACAGCGACGTAAATCCTCTACCGCCTGCGGATTAACTAGCGCCGACAGATCGCCGGGATCACTACCCTGATAGACCGCCCGGACCACACGCCGCATCACCTTCAAATTTCGCGTTTTGGGAAGCTCCTCCGCAAAAACGACCGACTTCGGTCGGTAAGAAGCGCCCATGCCATCTACCACCGCCTTTGATAAACGATGACGTAGAACATCATCGGCGAGCGCGCCAGGCATGGGAACGCACACGCAGACCAAGGCCGAACCCTTGGATTCGTCCGGCACACCAATAACCGCAACTTCCGACACCGTGCCAGTGGCCGTCAACAGGTTTTCGATCTCCGTAGGACCAGTACGTTTACCCGACACCTTGATGGTGTCATCGGATCGGCCCAGCACGTAATACATGCCGTCAGCATCGTGACGGACAAAATCGCCGTGAACCCACAGGCCTGGAAATGTATTCCAGTAACTTTCCATGTATCGCTGGTCATCCTTCCAGAGGCTCTTGGTCATGCCGATATTGGCTTGCCGCAATACCAGCTCGCCCACCTGTCCGATTGCAACCGGCTCTCCGCTCTCATCCACAATATCCAGTCCGACGCCAAGCGCAGGGCCGGCGAAGGAACTCGGACGCTGTGGGTGATGTAGGGTGCTGACGAGGTTGCAGCCCCCTACTTCAGTTCCTCCTACGATATTGAGAATAGGCAGACGACTCTTGCCGACATGCTCGAACATCCAGCGCCAGGGCGCGGCAGTCCACGCTTCGCCGCCCGAGTGCAGCATGCGCAGGCTGGACAGATCGAAGCGCTCCACTTCCTCATCCCCGTAACGACTCAAATTGCGGATCAGTGTTGGCGCAACGCCCAGATAGGTCACCTTGTGGTTCTGAATCAGCCGCCAGAACCGACTGGTGTCGGGATAGTCCGGCGTACCCTCTGCGACCAGCAGGCTGCCGCCAAAATAGCTGGGTACACAGGCACACATGGCCCCGACCATCCATCCCATGTCGCTGAGGAAAAAATAACGATCACCTTGGCGAAAGTCACAAGTGATGTGCATGTCACGCGTCACCATCGAACCCAGAAAACTCACATGGGTCCAGACGCAGCCTTTGGGTTTGCCCGTGGTCCCGGAGGTATACAGCAGCACCGCAGGATCGTCCGCAGCCATGGGCACGGTGTCGAGCGCGCCGGGCTGCGCAGCAAGCTGTTCATGCCACCAGTGATCGCGGCCTTGCTGCATCGCCACTGGCAACTTCTCACCCAGCCGTTGAACGACGACCACGTGCTCGACGCCCGGAACACTCTTCAAGGCTTCATCTAGCACCGGCTTCATGGCCCCGACACTGCCACGCCGCCATGTGCCATCGGCCGTTATTACAGCGCGCGCGTCTCCGTCCTGAAGTCGGGTGATCAATGGTTGCGGACCAAAGCCCGAAAACAAGGGCATAACAATCGCGCCAATTTTCAGAATGGCAAAAAAAGCTACGAAGGTTTCCGGCAAGTTGGGCATGTAAATACCCACCACATCGCCTTTGCCAATGCCCATGCCCCGTAGCGCGCCGGCCAATCTGTTTACTTCAGCGTCAAACTCGGCATAGCTCTGCTGACGCTGTTCGTCTGGATTTTCGCCCTCCCAGACCAGGAAAGTCTGATCCCAGGTGGGCGTGCCGCGATGCCGGTCCAGACAGTTGAGCACGATATTTGTCGTCGCGCCCACACACCAACGCGCCCACGGCTGCCCGTCAGACAGATCAAGTATCTGTGTGTAAGGCTGGTAAAAACGAAAATCGCAAAATTGAAAAACCTGCTCCATCAACCAGCCCGGGTCCGCGTCCGAACGCGCGCTGAGTGTTTCGAAATCCTTCTCGTCAACGTGACGCAGGAATGCGCTAAGTACACTGCCCTTGATCAGCTCCGGGGTCGGTTTCCAATCGAAATCGGTGTTGGCAACATCATTAGTCAGGCTCATGAATTCATTACCTCAGCGGCTTGTGTGCTTGCGGTGCCAAGATGGCTTGCGTTTTTCGAAGAAGCTCTGCATACCTTCATCAGCCTCCTCGGTTTCCCAAAAATCGGCGAGACGATCCACCGTATAAATCAGATTATCCGCCTCGTCATGACTTAAAACGTATTGTGCGAGACGCTTGGTCATCGCGACTGCACCGGGCGCGCAGGACAAGGCCAAATTTAATTCCGTATCGATTGCGGTGTCGAGCTCTGCCGGAGGAACGACCTCATGAATCAATCCGATTCGCTGCGCCTCAACTGCGCTCATCGGTTTGGCGTTAAACATCACGCGCCGTACCTGGCTGTGTCCGAGCTTGGCCGCCACATAAGGCGATATTGTCGCCGGAACCAGGCCGAGGCGAACTTCAGTGAGCGCGAACCGCGCGTCCTCGACCGCTACTGCCACGTCACAGACGGCGATCATGCCTACGCCACCGCCGTAAGCAGGTCCGTTGATACGCCCGATCACCAGCCGAGGAAAGCGATTCAGCCGTGAAAGAATTTGCGCGAGAGGCAAACCATTCCTGATGCGCTCCGCCCGCGGCAGGTCCCGTTGACTCTGCTGCCAGCGAAAATCCCCGCCGGCGCAAAAGCTCTCTCCCTCACCAGAGAGCACGAGCACGCGTACCGCTGGATTGGACTCGAGCAGATCCAGTGCAGCCGTGACCTCTTCAATTAGCGTCTGATTGAGTGCGTTATGCACGTGCGGGCGCGCAAAGGTGAGACTCGCGACACCGCAATCATCTACCGTCAGCTTGATGGTTTCGAAAGTCTTCATTCCTTTTTTTATTCCGCCTTGCCGACTCGCACCACAACCTCATTGCGTTCGACGGTCTGGCCTTCAGAGCAATGAATAGATTCGACTATGCCGTCGGCCTCGGCACAGATGCGCATTTCCATTTTCATGGACTCAATGATTGCGACCACGTCACCGGCTTTGACCGCATCTCCAGATTTCACGTTGACCTTGAGGACCATTCCCATCATCGGCGCGCGTAACTCACCGCTAGCTACGTTGCTGGCACTGATATAGCTCAAATACGGCAAAGCCTCGAAGGCATGCGTACCGACATCGTCCTCCACATGGATAGTCCCGGCGTCCTGTAGCACTCGCACCTTAGTACGACTACTACCGATAATCGCGAGATAGGAATCGTCGCCAAGTGCGCGCAAATTCAGCTCCATCTGAACATCGTCAACGGCCAGACGCAAGCCACCATCAGCAGCCAGAGGGGCAAAGCGAATCGCGGCGGAATTGGCTCCACATTCGAGATGTAAATCCGGAATGGGTGATAAGCCGTCGCCGGAATCTGCCATGTGCCAGCCGGTCAATGCCAGCGCGGACCAAACGCCGGCAGAAGGCTCAGCGCGGTTATTCAGCAGCCAGATATACGCCGCAATCGCCAGCGTACTTTTATTGTAAGCGCCTTTTTCGACTGGCCAAGAAGCCATCTTCTCGTCGATCAAGCGGGTATGGAAGCTACCGTCGCGCGTTTCCGGCAGTCCCAAAAGAGTCTTGAGAAAGTCTCGATTGGTGATGACGCCAAACACACTCATCTGATTGAGCGCGAGTTGCATGCGATCCAGCGCCTGATCGCGCGTCGGCGCGTGCGTGATGAGCTTGGCGAGCATAGGGTCGTACCAGGGCGTCACTTCGCTGCCACTGTCCACTCCAGTTTCCACGCGTACGCCCTGACTTGGAAAGCTCACATGGCTGAGGACGCCGGTCGAGGGCAGAAAATTGGCGCTCGCGTCCTCAGCACAAATACGCGTCTCCACCGCATGCCCGCTGATGCTTACATCGCTTTGATTCAGCAGCAACCCTTCGCCAGAGGCGATCCGCAGCATCAGCTCTACCACATCCAGTCCCGTGACCTCCTCGGTCACTGGATGCTCGACTTGCAGCCGCGGATTTACTTCCAGAAAATAATAGTGATCGCCCTGCACGATGAATTCGACGGTGCCGACATTGCGGTAATTCAGACGCTCACCCAGCCGAACTGCGTCCGCTAGGAGGCGCTCGCGCAAACCAGGCGCAAGCGGCGCTGCTGGGGCTTCCTCGACCAGCTTCTGATGCCTGCGCTGCAAAGTACATTCACGTTCAAACAGGTGAATCACTTTGCCCTTGCCGTCACCGACAATCTGGACCTCGATGTGGCGGGCGTGTTCAATCATCTGTTCGACGATCAGCGCCGGCGAGCCAAAGGAACTCTTGGCCTCGCGCATGGCGGACTCGATTTCGCCCTCCAGCCCGTCCAGAGTCCGCAGCGCTCGCATGCCCTTGCCGCCGCCACCGGCTGCGGCCTTGAGCATCACCGGTAATTCGAGCCCACGCACGCTGCTCGCAATCTTGTCAGCATCGTCGCTCGCACCCTCGCTGCCCGGCACTACTGGCACACCGGCCGCAATGGCCTCGCGCTTGGCCATGGCTTTGTCGCCAAGCCGATCAATCACTTCGGGAGTAGGGCCGATAAAGGCTAGACCAGCCGCTTCTACCGCACGCGCAAAGGCGGCGTTCTCGGCGAGAAAGCCAAACCCCGGGTGAATTCCCTCGGCGCCGACATTGATGGCCGCTTCAATAACACGGTCCATGCGCAGGTAGCTGTCGGCGGCCGGAGCACCACCGATCTCGATGCTCTGCCCAATTTCGCGCACATGCAGTGCTTCGCTATCGGCCGAGGAATGTACCCCCGCAGCGGAAACCCCGAGGCGGCGGCAGCTACGGGCGATTCGGCAAGCAATCTCGCCGCGGTTGGCAATCAGAATTTTCTTGAACATGTCTTGTTATCGGTCTCAGGTCGGCTGCGCATCACATGCGGAACACGCCCATGCGAGTTGGAATGGCCTTGGTGCGGCCGGCAAGGTCGAGCAGTAAGGCCATGACTTCGCGCGTCTCCTTGGGCTCGATGACCATGTCACACCAGAGATTGCGCGCGTAGTTATAGGGACTCACAAAATCCGAGAACTCCTGTCGAATCGGAGCCTCGTAATTGGCGCGTTCCTCGGCGGTCCAGCTGCTGCCTTCACGCTGATGAATGTTCTCGCGCACCATGGACATGGTGGTCGCCGCCTGGTCTGGACCCATTAGCCCAGCGTGCGCGGTCGGCCACATCATCATGCAGTGCGGGCTGAAGCCACGACCACACATTGCCATATAGGCGGCGGCGTAGGACGCGCCTGTAATGAGTGTGTACTTGGGCACATTGGCCGAGGCCATGGCCGTCATGAATTTGGCACCGTGTTTGGCAATGCCCGCTCGTTCCACCGTCGTACCGACCATAAATCCTGGCGTATCGACCAGGAACAACAAAGGGACATCGCGCTTGCAGCACAGCTCCATAAAGTGCGCGCCCTTGACCGCGCTCTCGGGGAACATGACACCGTTACTCGCAAGAATGCCGATCGGATAGCCGTGAATGTTGGCAAAGCCGCAGATCAGAGTCTCGCCGAACAGTGGCTTGAATTCCTGCAATTCGCTGCCGTCCACCAGACGCGCGACGATCTCGCGCGTGTTGTTCGGCACCTTTCGGTCAGCACTGAACAGACCGTAGATCTCGGCTGGGTCATAAAGTGGTGGCTCGGCTTTGCCAAGTGGCCAGCGCAGCTTAGGCCGTGGCTCCAGCCGCGCAACGATGTCACGCGTGATCGCAAGTGCATGACTATCGTCTTCCGCCAGATGGTCGGTAACGCCGCTGATGGTGCTGTGCATCAGGGCGCCGCCAAGAGATTCAATGTCACTAACCTCTTTGGTCGCGGCGTATACCAGCTGCGGGCTGCCCAGGAACATCGCGCCCTGATTGCGGATGATGACCACCTCATCGCAAAGCGCAGGGATGTAAGCGCCGCCGGCCGTCGATGGCCCGTGCACAATCGCGATCTGCGCGATGCCCTCAGCCGACATACGTACTTGGTTGTACATGATAGTCCCGGCCTGACCTTCATCCGGAAATATGTTCGCCAGATCCGGAAGAAAGCCACCGCCGGACTGGACCATCGTGATACAGGGCAGGCGGTGCTGCCAGGCAAACTGCTGGGCACGCGTATGTCGTTTGGTAGTCATGCCGAACATGGTTCCGCCCTTCACCGTCGCCTCGTTGACGATGAGCATGCAGGCACGGCCGTGCACCATGCCGATGCCGGTGATCACAGTCGCACCTGGCGGCACACCTTCATAGAGTCCCTCGCCTGCCATCTGCCCAAACTCGAGAAAAGGCGAGCCGGGGTCCAGCAATGCACTGATTCGCTCGCGCGGCAACAACTGCCCGCGGCTTCGGTGCAAGGCACGGGCTTTTTCTGATCCGCCGACACTCGCCGCGCTGCGTCGCGTCTTCAGCTCGGCAATATGCGCCAAATAAGCCGCGCGGTTAATAGCAAACTCTTCTGAGGAAGTGGACACGTGGCTGCTCAAAACACTCATGCTGTTCTCCGGCTCACATGCGGAACACGCCGAACTCAGTCGGCTGTGCAGGGCTGCGTCCCGCGAGTTCCAGAAGAAGTCCCATCACCGTTCGCGTCTCCAGTGGATCAATCACCATGTCGCACCATGTGTGTCGCGCGAAGTTGTAGGCATTGGCAAATTTTTCGAAATTTTCCCGTGTCGGCGCCATATAGGCCTCGCGCTCCTCAGGCGTCCAAGTCGTGCCCTCGCGTTTATGGATGTCATCCTTGACCATGGCCAGGGTAGTGGCCGCCTGGTCTGGCCCCATGATGGCGGCACGCCCACTGGGCCACATCAGCATGGCATTCGGTTTGAATGCGCGACCGCACATGGCCAGATAGCCCGCACCGTAAGAAGCCCCAATAATCAGCGTGTACTTGGGCACTTCAGCGCAGGCCATGGCCGTAATCATCTTGGCACCGTGTTTGGCGATACCCGCCTCTTCGGCTTCACGCCCCACCATGAAACCGGTGACATCGGCCATGAATATCAGCGGAATATCGCGCTTGCAGCAGATATCAATGAAGTGCGCAGCTTTGGAAGCACACTCTGAAAACAGCACGCCGTTGTTACAAAGAATTCCGACCTCGAAACCCATCATGCGGCCCCAGCCACAAATCAAGGTTTCGCCGTACAAGGCTTTGAACTCGCGGAACTCGCTGCCGTCCATCAAGCGCGCGATGATTTCGCGATTGTCAGTGGGAACGCGAGTGTCACGACTGACAATTCCGTAAATCTCTTTTGGATCGTATTTAGGCGGGCGCGGCGGAAGCACCTTCCAGCGTTGCTCTGCCGGCGTGCCGAGATTGGCAACCAGGTCACGTACGATCGCAATGGCATGACCATCACTTTCGGCGAGGTAGTCAGTCACACCGCTGACGCTACTATGCATCTCGCCGCCGCCTAGGGTTTCCTCATCCACCACGTCCTTAGTCGCCGCATAAACCAACTGCGGCCCCCCGAGAAACATGCGTCCCTGGTTGCGCACGATGATGTTCTGATCGCACAGTGCAGGCATGTAGGCGCCACCGGCGGTAGAAGTGCCGTGCACCGTTGCAATCTGGGCAATACCCTCGCCGGACATGCGAATCTGGTTGCTAAAAATGGTACCGAACTGACCCCAGTCGGGAAATACATTGGGCTGGTCCGGCAGATTGGCACCACCGGACTGCACCAGAGTGATGCAGGGAAGCCGGTGCTGCCAGGCAAAGCGCTGCGCGCGCACGTGCTTTTTGCAGGTTATGCCGTAATAGGTACCACCTTTTACTGTGGCGTCATTGGCCATGATCATGCATGGGCGACCTGAGATCAGCCCAACGCCAGTGATAATGCTGCCACCCGGCGGCACCCCCTCATACATTCCCTCCCCGGCGAGATGAGAAAACTCCAGAAAGGGTGAACCGGGATCGAGCAAGGCTGAAACACGCTCGCGGGGTAGTAATTGCTTGCGCTCCTTGTGCAGGCGCCGGGCTCGTTCTGACCCGCCTAAGCTCGCTGCCGTACGGCGTTGCCACAAGTCATCGATGCGTGCCACATAGGCGTCGCGGTTGAGGCGGAAGTCCTCGCTTGAAGAAGACACCCTGGAAGACATCAGAGCCATCAGATTCGTAACTCCTGGAGCAAATCAGCTGTTGCGCAAGCGCACAACAAAAAGGTGTTGCCTAAATCTACTAACACGTACTTCCTTCAATAGCGGTCTCAGCCGCCAAGCCTCAGAGAACTAGCAAAGCAGTCCGGCGTGCCTTGACTCCTCGCCCAAAGCCAGCTGCGCGCTCATGTCAGAATTTAATATTCTATCAAACGCTTGATAGAATAATGACCTCATTTTTGTCGGATCGAGGACGACCCCCAATGTGCGCCTTCCGTGAGAACTCAGCGCCGCAAAATTCCTCCTCAGCGGGGACTGCCCCCGCCAGCGCAAGCCAAGCCCCATAGAGCTTCAATTAGTTGCAAGGCGAATAAGGCGCTCAATGCGTCACCTGGCACTGCCCGAAGAACCATCGGAAATCCAAACCCCGCGATCGATGCGGCCACCGCGCAAGGACCGCCCAGCTCTCGCACTATCCCGTTTCAGCGCTGTCTAATTACAAGCTATTTAACTAGTAGACTTGAGACAACAGATATCCGGGGCAACAAAAAAGATTCCCTCAGTCAACTTGCGCACGGCAGAGGCCTTAAAGCTGAGCCTCGCTTGCTTCCCGTAGTTCGCGCTTTAGAATTTTCCCTACCGGGTTACGTGGAATTTGCTCGACGATACGTAGCGATTCCGGCAATTTGTAGCTGCCAAATCCCTGTTCACGCATCCAACTCGTCACATCGCTCAAGACAGGTGGCTGCTTAGGGTCTCTCGCAACAACGCAGAGACAGACCTTTTCGCCCATGATTTCGTCCGGAACAGCAATCGCAGCGCAATCAATAATTTCAGCGTATCCCAGGGCCATATTCTCTACTTCGGCGGCACTGATATTGAATCCGCCGCGAATAATGATGTCTTTCTTGCGATCAAAAAAACTGACGAAGTCTCCCTCAAGAATTTTGAAAGTGTCGCCTGTATAAAAAAACCCGTCTTCGTCAAAAGACTTTTCATTCACGTCCGGTCGCTTGAAGTAGCCGGGAAAAACATTCGGCCCCTTGTACGCCAGTTCTCCCACGGACCCAAGCTCTGTCAGTAATTCACCCTCTTCGCCGACGATCTTGATCT
>JBFJJV010000015.1:0-36210 GCA_041635265.1 Panacagrimonas sp. | reverse complement strand
GGAAAGATCACGGCGATTATGGGTCCTTCGGGCACCGGAAAGACCACCTTGCTGCGACTGATTGGCGGCCAATGGAGACCCGATTCGGGCACGGTGGAATTTGATGGCATCAATGTACACCAGCTGCGCCGCGGCGCCCTGTACAAACTGCGCAGACGCATGGGCATGCTGTTTCAGAACAGCGCGCTGCTGACAGATCTGAGCGTCTTTGAAAACGTGGCCTTCCCCATGCGCGAGCAGACTCGCCTGCCGGAGCCCATGATTCGCGACCTGGTCCTGATGAAGCTGCAGGCCGTGGGCCTGCGCGGCGCGCGCGACCTGTTTCCGCAGCAGCTTTCCGGCGGCATGGCCCGCCGTGTGGCGCTGGCTCGCTCGATTGCGCTAGACCCCGACTTGCTGATGTACGACGAGCCGTTTGCAGGGCAGGATCCGATCTCCATGGGCGTCCTGATGCGCTTGATCCGCACCCTGAACGACGAGCTGAAGCTGACTTCGATCATCGTCTCGCACGATCTGCAAGAGGTGCTGTCGATTGCCGATTACGGTTATCTGATCGCCAACGGAAAAATTCAGGCGCAGGGTTCACCAGATCAGATTCGCCGCTCGACCCAGCCCTGGGTTCAGCAATTTCTGAAAGGGACGCCGGATGGACCCGTCGCCTTCCACTACAAGGCACCCGCTTACGCCGAGGACCTGTTGGGTAAGGAAACTGAATCATGAAGGGCATCCTTACCGTGATCGGCAACTTTCTGCGCGGCGTTGGCAGGTCACAGTTCTTCCTGCTGCATATCCTTGCCAGCTTGCCAAGTGTCATCCTGAGGCCGCGCCTGGTAGTGCAGCAGCTGTATTTTGTCGGCCAGCTGTCCATGGTCATTATCGTCCTCGCAGGTTCCTTCGTCGGCATGGTGCTGGCACTGCAGGGTTACCGCACGCTGATCCGCTTTGGTGCGGAAGAATCACTGGGTGTATTCGTTGCCCTGGTCATCGTGCGGGAATTGGGCCCGGTGGTGACCGCATTGCTGTTCGCCGGGCGCGCCGGATCGGCGCTCGCCGCCGAACTGGGTCTGATGAAAGCCACCGACCAGTTGCAGGCCATGGAGATGATGGCTGTGGATCCGATCAAACGTATCGTGGCGCCACGTTTCGTCGCCGGCTTGCTGGCGATGCCCTTGCTGGCGGCAATCTTTGCCGTTATGGCGATCGGAGTCGCCGGGGGGCACGCGATCGGCGTTGAGTTGCTAGGCGTCGATACTGGCAGCTACTGGTCTCAGATTCGCAGCAGCATGGATTTCGGCGATGTTAGCGATGGCATCATCAAGTCACTTGTATTCGGGTTTGCGGTGACCTGGATCGCCTTGTATCAGGGCTTTCACGCTGCACCCACATCCGAGGGCGTGGCCAATGCCACCACCTCAACCGTCGTGATCTCCTCCCTTTCGATTCTGGCGCTGGATTTCATACTCACCGCCTTCATGTTCAATTGAAGTTCAGCCCCGTCAAATAGGTTTAGTCTCATGCAATCACGCGCAATGGAAATGCTGGTCGGTCTCTTCGTCTGTCTGGGCGTTGCTGCGGTGTTTGTACTGACATTTCAGGTCGCAAGCCTGGACAAGATCAGCGGTTCTGCCCAGACCTACCGCATCACCGCGACATTTCAGAATATCGGCGGCCTCAAACCCGGATCGGCGGTGACGATGGCCGGGGTCAAGGTCGGTCGCGTTCGTCATATCGCCATCAATCGCGATACCTTCGAGGCTGACGTCACGATTGAAATGTCGGGGGACTACGACGGCATTCCAGAAGATTCCAACGCCAAGATTCTGACAGCCGGACTGCTTGGCGAGCAGTACATCGGGCTTGAACCGGGCGGATCCGACACAGCGCTCAAGGACGGCAGCAGGCTAAAATTAACCCAAAGCGCCCTGGTGCTGGAGAACCTGATCGGAAAATTCCTGTCTTCCCAATCCAATGACAAATCAGACGATAAGCTCGCCGCCGCCCTAGGCAAGCTCGCGGACTCCCTGACACCTGCAAGCACAGCTCCTCCTAATTCCATCTCTCCTTCTCCTGACCAGTGAGCCTCACTATGAATACCATCAGCAAGAACTTCATCACCCTGATTGCCGCACTCGGCATGTCTCTCGGCGCCTCTGCCGCCGACACTGCTGCCGCGCCGGTCAAGGCGCCTGACGTCTTGATCAAGGAGGCGACCAACGAATTTCAGAAGCTGATCGCCGAAAACCACGAGGCCTATCGTGCAGACTTGGGGGCTTTCTACAAAGTCGTGGACGAGAAAATGGTGCCGCTATTTGATACCAAGGGCATCGCCCAGCTTGTGCTCGGCCGCAACTGGCGCAAAGCCTCTGAGGAGCAACGCAAGCGATTTGAAGCCGCCTTCAAGGATTCACTGATCCGCACCTATTCACGCGCGCTGCTCGACTATCACGATAGCGTGGAGGCCGAATGGGCGCCGCTGCGCGCCGAGGCCGGGGCGACCGACGTCAGCGTCAATGCCTCGATCTTGCGCAAGGATGCAGCGCCGATCTCGCTTAAATTTTCGGCTCATCTGCGCGGCGAACAATGGAAGATTTATGACATCGCAGTAGAGAACATTTCCCTGATCACGAATTTCCGCAGCCAGATCAATTCGGAAATTCGGGCCAATGGCCTCGACGCCACCATCAAGAAATTCGAGGAAAACGCCTACTACAAGGACAATAGCGAGAGCTGATGAGTCTGACCTGTCTTGAGGGCACGCTGACGATCGCTGGCATGGATCAGTGGCTGCTTCGCGCCGAGGAACTGGCCAGAAATCGCACGATTGATCTGGGTCGATTGGAACGCGCGGACAGTGCAGGCGCCTCCTTCCTGCTTGAGTTGACCCGCCGTGCACGGCGCAATGGCCATGAATTGCATTTTGCCAATGCCCCCGAGCAGCTGCTTAGCCTGCTAAAGTTTCTTCAATTAGAGGGTGTTCTGAAACTGACGACTTAGTCAGCACTTGGGGCGCGGAACAAAAAAACGGATCGGGAGACACTCAGCGCATGTTGCGAACTACCACCTTGGGCATGGTCCTGGCCACCGCGGTTTTTGCCGGCGGCTGTGCTCACCTGCCGCCAGACGACCCCTCCGACCCCTTCGAGACCGTCAATCGCGGCGTCTTCACCTTCAACCGCACGGCAGACAAATATGTCCTGCGGCCAGTTGCCAAGAGCTACGACAGCTACGTTCCCGGTGAGATCCGCGCCGGCGTCCGCAATGCGCTCGACAATCTGTTCTACCCAACGGTCATTATCAATGATCTGCTTCAGGCAAAATTTGTACAGAGCGGCAAGGATCTGACCCGCTTTGTACTCAACAGCACGGTAGGCATCGCCGGCATCATGGATGTAGCAACGCCGATCGGACTGCCGAAAAACAATGAAGACCTGGGCCAGACGTTTGGCTACTGGGGGGCTGGCGAAGGCTGGTACCTCATGGTTCCCTTTCTGGGGCCCAGCAATAGTCGCGATCTCCTTGGCAGCGTTGGTGACGCCTTCACCTCTCCGATGGGGTATCTGGACACCGAGCCGTCCATCATCATCAAGGGAATGGATGTAGTCGACAACCGTTCGCGTCTGCTCAACGGTGACAAATTTCTGGATGAACAGCTGGATCCCTACATCTTCCTGCGCACGGCCTACCTGCAGCGCCGACAAGATCGGGTGTTTGACGGCAACCCACCGAAAGTCGAGTTCGACTTTGATGACGACTAGTATTTGTGGTCGATTGATCCGTCATTTTCAGCCTGTGAAAACGGGAGATGCACCATCGACTGCACTTTAGCCTAGGACAGTTCCACTGCCTGATACCCGGCGGATCGTGGCACCCAGCCCTTCGTCTTCTATTTCTGCCGTCGGCTCCACCGCCTAAAACCCTTCTGTCTCATTATCGCCGATGGTTTCAGCGATTCTGCCCCTATATTGATGCGGGAAAGTCCTCATGCTGCACCGCGCCGAGGACGGCAACAGCGGCACCCCGACCGCGAACAGATTCGGCGTCATATCGCCTAGCCGGCGGGGATCTCCATGCGCTTGAGCCAAGGGCTGGAGCGGCCAGCGACGCACCTCTCTGACGCCGGCAGAGAGCACCTGAATATAAATATATTGAAGCCTGTCTCGGCTATTCAGAAAAACACATTCATATTGGTGTCGGGAATGGTGCTGTGGTCAAGCGTGATGTCTCGTTTGGCCAGCAACCAGCGCCCCTCAACTTTCCGCCAAAGGTCCTCGCGGCCGGCGATAAATGTACGTGTCTGGCTGTCGATTCGGCTGCGGTGGATGGTGATAACCGAATACACCGTCATCTCGTCCGGGATTTCAGTCGGCACGATTTCGACATTGCCCACCAGACGACGTACAAAATTTGGCGGGTCTTCTGCCCAGACATAACCCGATTGCAGTCGCTTTATACGCAAGGCCAAGCGTCCACGCGTATCGTTGAAAATATAGCCGTGCCCGACGGGCAGAGGTGCGGAACGATCCTTACGAAACCTTCGGCTGGTCAGCGCCATTCGATAAACAACGTCCTCGGTGGTCTGTTCCAGCCATTCCGTTAACTGCTCGCCGTCGAGCAATCGTGCTTCGCGGTACAGCGCATCTTCCAGCGCCCGCAAGTCGAACAAACGTTGCAGGTCGTGACTATCTTTCGTGTCCATGATCAGCCCTTCTCGGTCAGACTGTTGAGGTTGTAACTGGCGACGTCTTTCCAAGAAGCGGCGCTGGTCAGCTCCTGCCAACGTCGATAGAAGTAGCGCTGGTTATGCTCACTGACGAGTCCGGTCGCGATATCACCCGGAAATCCCTCGCGCGGCGCGGAATGTCCCAATGCCATATGGGTGTAGAGATCCATCTGGGCCGTGCGCCATCCTCGCGATTGCTCGGTACAGGCTGTCAGATTGTCACCGTCGTCGTTGTCGAAAAGACCAGCAGGGCCGAAGGTCAGGCACTGGTTCTCCAAAATCATGCTCTTGATGTCCTCCGGCATATCGTTTTCCACCATCGCCCAGGTCCATTGCTCCACCTTGGCCGGTCCCTTGGGGTGATAGACCCGGAACCAGTTCAACCCGGGCAGCAGCTGCAGATTGGGAAATATGGTGATATTGAGCTGCGACCCCCAGAGCTTTTGCGCGCGTACCGGACCAAGCCGTTCGGACACCGTTGCGCGGTTGGCTTCGAGATAATTCACAAACGGTTTGGGATCCGGATAGAAGGCATAGCCGGACTGACCGTCGAGCGCGGCCAGCACCATATGTCCGTTGAGCCCGGCAACCGACATGCCCATATCCAGGCCACTCGCGTCCGAGTTACCGGCGCGCAAGCCAGCCAGATCCATGGTCTGAACGGCCTGCATCGCAGCGTGGTGCGCCCAACCGAGGTGATATCCATCCCCGCAAACGTTCTCAACCGGAAACTTCCAGTTGGTCGGGAAATCGATCTTCTGTGTCTCGCCTGCCAGCGAAGTCCCGCCGGGCATGGCATCCAACCAGACGTCCAGATACCACTTTGCGTCGCCGAGATAATCGGACAGTGAAGGCGCGTCGGCATCAAAGTTACCAAAGATCAGACCGTTATAGATCTGCACCTGCGCTACCGGAACCAGGCCGTGCTTTGAACGATCGATCTCATTGAAGTAAGCCTCTTTTTCCAGGGGCACTCCGGCAAGTTCGCCATCGGCGGTGAATGACCAGCCGTGATAATTGCAGGTGAAGGCGCGGGCATTGCCGCGATCTGCCCGGCAGAGTCGGTTGCCACGATGGGTGCAGGTATTGAGGAAAGCCCGTACCGAACGATCTTTCTGCCGTACCACCAGCACCTCATCTTCCCCCATGAAGGTTCGGATGTAATCTCCCGCAGTAGGAATTTGGGAATCGTGCGCGAGAAACAACCAGCAACGACCATAAATGCGTTCGAGCTCGAGTTGGTAGATCTCGTCTGCAGAATAGATCCTGCGGCTCTGTCGGCCGGTCCTGAAATCAAAAAGGGTTGCGGTATCCATCTCTTGCTTCCTTCCAATAACTGTTTTTCGTTCAGACGCGGGATTTTAACATGCGACCATCATCGTTTGACGACCTAGGGCAGCACGCTTCCAATACAGACGTACTTGATTTCCAGGTACTCCTCGAGTCCGTAACGTGAACCCTCGCGGCCGATACCTGACTGTTTCACACCACCGAAGGGCGCCTGCTCGGCCGAGATGACTCCGGTATTGACGCCCACGATGCCGCACTCCAGCGCCTCGGCCACTCGCCAGACCCGGTCCACGTCACGGCCGTAGAAATAGGCCGCGAGCCCGAATTCGCTGGCATTGGCGAGCGCGACCGCCTCGTCTTCGTTCTGAAAGCGAAACAACGGGGCGACCGGACCAAAGGTTTCCTCGACGGCGACGCGCATGCTGGCCAAGCCGCCCGAAATCACGGTCGGCTCGAAGTAGTTCCCGCCCAGCGCATGCGCCTGTCCGCCGCACAAAATTTTTCCGCCCTGTGCCTGAGCATCACGAATGTGTTCCTCGACCTTTTCGACGGCGGCGTGATCGATCAATGGGCCCAGATCAACAGCGTCGAACCCGTCGCCGACACGCAGTTTTCGAACCGCGGCCACCAATTTTTCCGCGAAGGAATCATAGACGCTATCCTGCACGTAGATCCGGTTGGCGCAGACACAGGTCTGGCCCGCGTTGCGGAATTTGGAGGCGATGCAGCCGAGCACCGCCGCGTCGAGATCGGCATCGTCGAACACGATGAAAGGCGCATTGCCCCCTAGTTCCAAGGAGAGTTTCTTGATCGTGGCTGCACTCTGTCGCATCAATTCGCGACCGACTTCAGTCGAGCCAGTGAAACTGAGCGCCCGCACGACGGGATTCGACGTCATCTCACCGCCGATGTCGCGGGCGCTGCCGGTGACGACACTGAATACACCCGCAGGCACGCCGGCACGCAGCGCGAGCTCCGCCAGCGCAAGCGCCGTGAAAGGCGTCTGGCTCGCGGGCTTGAGCACCATCGAGCAACCCACCGCCAGGGCTGGCGCCACCTTGCGCGTGATCATCGCCGCCGGAAAATTCCACGGCGTAATTGCAGCACAAACACCGACCGGCTGGCGTAACACGACCATGCGCTGGCCGGCCTGATGTGAGGGAATCGTATCGCCGTAAACGCGCTTGGCTTCCTCGGCGAACCATTCCACATAGGACGCGGCGTATAGTATCTCGCCACGCGCTTCGCTCAGCGGCTTGCCCTGTTCACAGGTCAGAATCATCGCGAGATCATCCTGCTGGGCCACCATCAGATCGAACCAGCGGCGCAGAATCTGCGAGCGCTCCTTGGCGCTGCGCCGCTTCCATTCCTTCTGGGCATGTTCGGCAGCGGCAATCGCACGCCGCGTTTCAGCGACCCCCATCGCCGGCACTGCGCCCACCAGCTTCGCATTGGCCGGATTGTGGACCTTGAGCTGCTCCCCGGCATCGGCGCCACACCACTGACCATCGATCAAGGCCTGCTGGCGCAGTAGCGTGCCGTCCCTGAGTTCAAGCTGCATGGTCGTCACTCAAAAATTCGAGAATGGCAGCCGTGGCGTCGTCTGTTGATGCGCTCCCACCAATATCTCTGGTTCGGCTGAGCGGATTACGAAGCGAGGACTCGATGGCCGCCATGATCTGCGCAGCGGCCTCGGCTTGGCCCAGATGCTCGAGCATCAGCGCAGCTGACCAGACGGCTGCAACCGGATTTGCCACACCTTGCCCCGCGATGTCGGGTGCCGAACCGTGTACTGGCTCGAACATGGACGGATATCTCCCTTGTGGATCGAGATTGGCGGAGGCGGCGATGCCGATACCGCCCACGACGGCCGGTCCCAGATCCGACAGGATATCGCCAAACAGATTGCTGCCCACGACAACGCTGAACCGATCAGGATGCTGCACAAAATGCGCGGCGAGAATATCGACGTGGTATTTATCGCATTCCACATCGGGATATTCGGCCGCAACGGCAGCGAATCGCTCGTCCCAGTAGGGCATGGCGTGGACGATGCCATTGGATTTGGTGGCAAGCGTGACTTTGCGCCGAGCACGCTGACGTGCGACCTCGAATGCATGGCGCAAGATGCGATCCACGCCAACGCGGGAATGTACGGCCTGTTGTACGACAAATTCTCGCTCAGTCCCTGCGTATTGGCGGCCGCCGATGTCGGAGTACTCTCCCTCGGTATTCTCACGCACAACCACGAAGTCGATATCACCCGGCTTTCGTCCGGCAAGCGGACAAGGTACGCCTTCGAACAGGCGCACTGGCCTGAGATTGGCGTAGAGATCGAACTCACGCCGAATCGGCAGCAGCAAACCCCACAGCGATACATGATCGGGAACGCCGGGATAACCGACTGCACCCAGATAAATGGCGTCGAATTCACGAAGCTGGTCCAGTCCATCGGCTGGCATCATCTGCCCGACGGCGGCATAGCGCTCGCAGCTCCAATCGAAGTCGACAAAATCACAGGCGAATCCAAAGCGCTGGGCTACCGCCTGGATGACCTGCATGCCTGCTGGAATCACCTCTCGTCCGATGCCATCCCCAGCAATGACCGCAATACGGTACTTGGCCTGGCTCATGATCGCAGACGCGCGCTCAGGTTCAATTTTTGAGATAGTGATTGAGCACGGTCATCGTGCGCCATACGGCGGTAACGGTAGGCACTTCCAATCCTAGCTCAGCGGCCTTGTCGATGAAGGGTCGCAGCATCTCATCACTTTCGGTCCTGCGTCCACGCAGCAAGTCGTCGTGCATGGAGGTCCGCGAGCGAATATTTTTGGCCTCCATATAAGCGCCGACCTCCATCATGACCTGAACGGCCTCGTCCATACTCAGTTCGTCGATTTCCTTGAGGCGCGAAAAGGGCGCGAAAAAATTCTGCGGCCGATAACCCATTGCCTTATAGACGCTGAGCAGTTCTCTGGTGATCTGCACATTGTGTTCAGCGCCTTCGCGTATCTTGATGCCGTCGATAAAGCAAAGTTCGGGAATGGCCGCCAGGGTCGAAACCGACCATCCGGACGCAGCAGCGACCTGAACGAGTTTCTCCCAGGTGACCTGCATGATGTTGCTCACCGCCAAAGACGCCAATCCTGCTTTTGTAAATGCCTCGGCCACCCTTTTGACACGCAGTGATTCGGAACCATCGAGTTCACCAAAATAGGCGGTCTTGACTGCCGTGACATGATTGTTGACATGTCCGGGCTCAACCAAGGTGCCTCCTTCGACGGTAACCGCACCAATGACCTTTGAAGGCTCAATCCAGCGCTGCAGGCGCTCAGCACGCGCAGGCTCGTTCTGCAGGGAGAGAACGGTGTCGACGCGATCACGCAGGCTTGTGGCCCCCGCCAGCGCACTGTCCGTGTCCTTGCTCTTGACCAGGAGGATCAAATAATCGAAATGTCCCTCGGCCTCCTCGGCGCTGCTCACCGCAGTGAGATTTTCGGTGATGCACATCTCCCCGCGACGACCGCTGATGCGCAGCCCGCCGCGGCGGATCGCTTCAACGTGGGCGGGACGGGCGATCAGTACCACCTCCACGCCGCTCTGGGCCAGATAGCCGCCGACAATCGATCCAAGCCCCCCGGCACCAAGAATGCAGACTCTCATTCAGTATTCCTTATCGATGACGCACATGGATTTCAGGCCACGCCGAGTTCTTTGAGTTTGGCGACCACCGCTTCAGCCTTCTCGGGCGAAATGTCGCGCACTGGCGCCAAAACCGGCCCTGATTTGAGACCGATGGCGGAGTACCAGACCTTCAGCGAGGCCAAGGCCGAGGCATAGGTTCCGGTACGCGCAATCTCCCAGATAAAGATGTCTTCGTAGTAGGCACGCACGTCCTTGAGGGCCTCGGATTTCGCGCGCGCTTCTTCCCATTTCTGGGCATGACAGAGCGTCATGTATTCCCTGAGCAGATGTCGCTTTTTACCGTAGAGAATGTAGGACAACTCACCCCAGAGCACCTGCCCGCCCTGTCGCAGATCGTCACAGAAGAAAGATTCCATCGACTCCATGACGTTGAAATCCGGGCGCAAACCACGACGCAGCATCAGCGTCTCGGCGCGGTTAAGGCTGCCTTGCTTGGCGCCAATGACGGTGTCCAGATCTGCCAGCCGTCTCATCAAGTCAAGGCTCAGTAGCTTGCCCGAGACCGGCGTGCGATACAGGCAAATGGCAAGATCGGAACGAGCCGCCATGTAATCAAAATAATCGAAGATTTCATCGTCAGCGCGCAGCTGAACGACCGGGTTAATGACCTCGGCGCCCGAGTAGCCCATTTTCTGCACGAGATCCATTTTCTCCAGCGCCTGATGCACGCTCGGATCAAGAATGATGGTCCAAAGATCCATGCGTCCCTTGGTCGCATCGGCAACGACCTCGTGATAGCGCAACCAGTCTGAGAGTTTCACATTCCAGCATTCTGATATAAAGCCGCCAACGACCAGGCCGCTGAGACCCATGTCGACGTAGGCCTCGATGTTGTCGCGAATGGCTGCTTCGTCGAATCCGCCCTCAGGCGTGGTCGGCGTCAACGGGCACATGTAGAAATCGCGGACCTGGGCGAGCGCCCACTGCTTGGCTTCCTTGCGTGCAAACTTCATCAGAATCTCCTCCGAACGAAATCAGATAGGGGTTGCGAGCAAAGTGTCGATGCGGTGGGTGTCGAACACGACGTCACGTCGCTTGATACGTAGCACGCCGTTTACGCGCTCCAATACATCCAGATACTTACCGGCACTGAACACGTGCGTCTCGCCATCCATGCGTGTTTGCAACAGAAGGTAACTGCTCTGCACGTGCACGATCTGATCTTCCGATTTGATCAACACAGGAGGCCCAAGGACGTGGCGGCTGTAATGTGCCGGATAGATATTAGCCTTGCGCAGTGCGACCACACGATCAATCAGCATGCCCCGGTTGTCACAAAATATGATCGCAGCAGGCAGGCCAAGATCAACATTCTCGCGCGGGATGATGCGATATTCGCAATTTTCGGTGAAATAATCCGGCCACTGCTCGAGCTGATCGTCGTCAATACAATGTGCATAAGCTGCATTGAATTCGGCAATTTCGGCGAGCAGCAGCTGTCGCTCTGCATTCATTGCGTGCACCGGCGGATTCATGACTGCACCTGCGCCGCGCCGTTCATCAGAGCCAGATAACCCTTCCAGAAGCCGCGTACCGCATTTTCATCCAAGCCAATGGGAGCCACATGGTCCACGACATCATCACCGCCCATTTCAATCAGGGAGCGCCAGCCGCTGGTATTTGCCGTCCCCTGATCGCAGAGTTCGACCGCCTCACCATCTTCCATCGAAATATAACCGGCAGGACCGACCAGATTGATGTTGCGAAGGCGATGTCGCGTCATCGCCTCGTCATCGTCTGCGTATCCAAAGTAGGTCCACACAAGCTCTGTCTCGGCGACACCATGCGGCACGATCTGACGCGTGGCGAGCGTGTTCTGAATCTGCTGCAAGACGACTGATGGGAATAGCGACTGAATCAGCAGTGCGATGTTGTCATCAAATTCCGGACGAAATTCGAGCACACTGGGATCACGCAACATCTCGGTGCCAGCTGCACCGCCTGACATCTCACGATTCGCCTCGCTTTGGTAGCTTTCATAGCCTCCCGCCTGGCTTGGCTTGGACACCGTGAACGCGTTGTGAAATCCTGCCGCATCGACTTCGCCGGCGCTCTCCTGGCTTGGGCGATAGATCCCGAAGGTCGGATAGAACAGATGCAGCAAGCCGCCGTGATAGCCGTCGCGACTGTTCTCGGAATACAACTTCCAGTTGCCGCGCATATTCTGCCGGGCATAGCCGAGTACGCGCACAGGTCGATTGAATACTCTTCGGATATAACGACACATATCCGGCCCGAGAAACTGCTCCAGCGGCGGCACCTGATCGTCAAAGCTCAGGAACACCATGCCGCATAGGCTAGCGACACGCAGCTTCTGCAAGCCGTGCTGCGCCAGATCAAAATCCTTGGCCATGCCGCCTGTCCCTTTCATCCCGCGGCGGAACGGCACGCCACGTAGATTACCTTTGGCATCGTATGCCCACTGGTGATAGACACACACAAAACTTCCGTCAGCGGCATGTCCCCGCAAGGCTCGGCAGACCAGTGCGCCCTTGTGTGCACACCGGTTGACCCAGGCATTGAGTTTGCCCTCCTCATCGCGCGTCACTACAACTGGCGTGTTGCCAACAAAGGTGGACTTGAATGCGCCCGCACCATCGAGCTCGCACTCCAGCGCCACGTAGGACCAGACCGGACCGCGGTAGATGCGCTCCTGCTCCTGCTCGAAGATATCGCTGTCGTGATAAACGCGTGCATCGACTGCCTCTGGAACGGATGCAGCAATTATGTCGCCAGGCTTCATATTCCCTGCCCTCAGTTTTCTGTGGGAAATCCTGCGCCGGCAGCGAGACTGCCCGCTGTCGTCATGGCACTGAGTATCATCCGATGGTCAGCGATTCCCTTGCCGACGATGTCATAGGCTGTGCCGTGCGCGACCGAGAGATGCACATACGGCGGACCGATGATGACGGCGGAATTCCCGGAAAATCCCCAGGTTTTGATCGCGATATGGCCCTGATCGTGATACATGGCCAGAATCGCGTCGTAGCGCCCCTCGATGCACTGGCGGAAAATCGCGTCCGGGCTGACCGGCCCTTCAGCGTTGACCCCATTTGCAACGGCTTGCTTCACGCCAGGGGCGATCGCATTTACTTCTTCATCGCCCGTTGCGTGTGGATTCAAACCCGCCACTCCGATGCGCGGCGCTGCGATTCCCCAGGCGCGCAAGCGATCGTCCAAGGTATGCAAGGCAGAACTAATGAGTTCGGCACTGAGCAGCGCACAAACATCACGCAGCGGCATGTGATCGGTGACATGGGCGACGCGCAGTGGTCCGCTCAGCAGAAACAAATAACTTTCGCCGGGTGTGACCTTGATCACCTTGTCGAGAACGCCCGCCATCTTCATCGATACGCTGCTGATTGGCCCCATCACTGTGGCTGCCAGCACACCGTCGCGAGCGAGACGATCCGCTTCGTCCAGCCACACGGCACTGGCGCGTCCACAAGACGCATTATCCTGCCCAATAGTGAAATCGGCCAAGCTCAGCGCGCCAGAGTCGAGAATCTCGATCAGCTCAGATGAGTCGCTTAATTCATCTACCGAGCTGATGGCACGCACCCGAGTGTTCAGACCGGCGTCCTGCACCACCTTCTGCATGACCTCCAGACTGCCGATAAGCACTGGCCGAGAACTCTTGTGAACCTCTCCGCTACACCAGGCCTTGGCAATCACTTCCGGACCAATTCCAGCCGGGTCGCCGATGACAGTGCCAACCAGTGGCCTTGTCTGAGTTCCAGTCATAAGGATTGTGGGTTTTAAAATGGATAAACGATGTAGCGAGGCAGCACGGTGGTGTCGTACACGGCGCGCTTTCGTAAAAAGCGCGGTTCACCTCGATCCATTACGACGCGATCCTCGTATTGCCCGACAGCCAGCAGACTGGAATTGCCACTTTCCGGTGTAATGGCAATACTGAAGTTGGAAACCAGACACACCTGTCCACCATCTTTCTTGGGCACGCCAACCCTCTGAGTGAAATGCCGGGTTCGGTAGGGCTGAAAAGTCCCGGCCCACACCTTGGTAATGAAGGTCACTCGATCAATCAGGCGCGCATGGCAATCGTCCAGCATCAGAGCGATTTCATGTCCACGCTCGACGTTCTCGGCTGAAATGCAGTAATACGACGCGGCCGCGTCCTGAGAAAAACAATCTAGCCAGGCATCAAGATCCAGCCGATCGAGTGCGTCGATGTAGCGTCGCTGGAGGTTATCAATCTCGCGCAGAGAAGCTTCGTCTGTACCCAACATATCAGGCCACCTCCGCTCGTTTAAAGCCCATCAACTTACAATAATAGTTCCACTTCGGCAGATTGCCGGACTCGTCGTTTTGCTTTACTTCAAGCGAGACCTCGTCGAGACTTTTTACTCCTTTCTGGAAAGCCGCATTCCCCGGTGTATTGGCACCGACGTGAATGCGCTGGAAGATCGAGGCGTCCTCCATGCTCACCATGCCGCAGGGTCCAAGCAGATTGGAAGATTGCCGGATACGATGTCGCACCAGCTCTGCACTGTCGTCGTCATGCGAGAAGTAGGCGTAGTGCACTTCGGTGCACTCGACGTTGATCGGCGTCGCAAAGCGCACATTAATGACGTCCATATGTTTGGTAATAACGGTGTGTGGGAACAATTGAGCGATGCGCGATCCGGTCTCCGGATTCTCGCCCTTGAAATCGATCAGGGTTGGATCCTTGAGGAAGTCACGGTTGGTAATCGGCTTGAGTTGCGACTCGAACGCCAGATGCCCGTTCGGCGTCGGCTTCTGACTGCCCTGTCCGCCCTGCCACTGCAGCAATCTGAAGCCCATGTGCAACAAGGGAGCGTGGTAACCGTCGTTGTCTGAATAGGCCTTCCAGTTGGACGCGTATCGCACCTTCTGTTGCCCCAGGAGCTTGAGGCGCCCATCACCGCCCAAAGCGCCGGCCAATGTACCGGCGACGCCACCGAGCCAAGTTTCAAGCGGCGGCGTTTCGTCGCTCGCCGTTGCGAAAATCAGTCCGCAGAACTCGGCTGTCCGCAACTCCCGCAAACCATAATTTTTCTTGTCAAAGCCAGGAGAAAAATCTTCAGAACCCGGGCAGGCCGCCAATTCACCGGTGGTGCGGAAAATCCAGCGATGATACGGACATTCAAATGACTTGCGGTTCCCGCAGCTTGCGGTCTCCACCTGATTGCCGCGATGGGTGCAGCTATTGAGAAAGACGCGAATCTTGCCGTCTTCGCCATGGGACACGATGGTCGGCATACGCCCCAGCAATGCCGCTTTGAAATCTCCAGGCAGCAGGACTTCTGCACGGTGGGCCAGAGCATGCCACTGCGGGCCATGAAAAATGGTTTCTATTTCACGCTCGTACAACTGCGCATCGGTGAAGATGGCCTTCGGGATCTCATTGAGCTCCCGTGGCCATTCAATGGCTGTGCTCATGGTATTTCCTCCAAAACGTCGGTGAGCCGTCGTCCGCGACGGCCGGTGTTGATGATTTCGCCGGTGATATGTGATGCGTCGTCAGAGGCAAGGAAAGCAATGACGGCTGCCTGCTCTTCAGCGGTGGAGAATCGCCCCATCAGATCTTCGCCCTCGATGAGTTGCATGAACTGGCGCTCCCACTCCTGTTCCTGCGCCGTCTTCGGGCGCGCTAAGCGCGGTGTTTTTCTCTCAGGTGCCGTGGTGCCGCCCAGTGCCACGCAGTTGACGCGGATGTTCAGATCCACGGCCTCCGCTGCGACCGCTGTGGTCATTGCAGCTACCGCGCCTTTGCATGCCGAGTATGGCACACGGTAAACGCCATCGACGGCATTGGAGCCAATATTCACGATCGCTCCGCCGCTATGTTTCATGGCACGCACGGCCGCGTGCGCCGTCCACAGTACGGGCCAGAAGGAGCGATCCACTTCCTGGCGAATTTCGTCTGTCTCGTAATGCCAGAACGGTTTCATCCAGATCGTACCGCCCACATTATTGACCACCACATCCAGACGACCGAAGTGTTTTTTGGCGCGAGCCATGACTTCATCTGCCGCACCGGCCTCTGACAAGTCAGCGCAGACAGCGATAGCCTCTATATCTAGGTCGCCGAGCGCTTGGACTGCCTCGTTCGCAGGCCCCTCGGCCAAATCGGCGATTACGATTTTGCCACCCTCATTGCCAATGCGCTTGGCACAGGCGTAACCGACACCCTGCGCGGCGCCCGTAATTACGGCCACCCGCCCCTCGAATCTCAGCGGGCTCGCACTCAAGTCGCGTCCTCGTTGATCAGATCACATGCGCGCCAGGCGACTGCCAATGTTGCGGCGTGGGTATGTGCAGACACTTGAGTCGGAAAGACAGACGCATCAATAACTCGCAAGCCTTGGGTGCCATGAACGCGAAGCCGCTCATCCACTGCCCCAGTCTCTGCTGTTCCAATCCTGCAAGTACCGACCGGATGCATCACCGGTCCGCCAAATTTTCGGTGATAGTCCAGGATTTGTTCGTCGCTCTGCACCTCTGGCCCGGGCGCGGTCTCTTCTGTGATGAAGCCGGCCAGAGGCTGCTGTGCAACTAGCTTGCGGATATAACGGAGGATGCGCGCGCTGGCTGCGCGGTCCGCCGCTGCTGTCAAATAATTTGGCCTAATGCGGGGCGGGATGTTCGGGTCGGCCGAGCAAATTTCAATGCTGCCCACGCTTTCTGGCCGCAACTGGTAACCGAAAATTTGTAGCCCGTGTCCGGACTCGAAATCCATGCTCAGTTTCCCCGGCTTGACTAGGAAGGGCGCCATCACCAATTCCACGTCCGGACGATCCAAGGCTTGATAGCTGCGAACAAAGGCCACTGCGTCATGGGAACCGGTCGCCATCAGCCCACGTTTCTTAAGCAGGTATTGGCCCATGTTTTTTATCAGGCGCCAGCCGCTGAATTCAGGATTCAGACTCAGCGGTTTATTGATGCGGTACTGCACCACCATCATTCGGTGTTCTCGCAGCTGTGCACCCACCAAGGGAGCATCGACCACAAGCGGCACCTGATGTTTTTTCAGTAATTCGGCCGGTCCGACACCAGAGACTTGGAGCAGCCACGGCGACTGGATCGCACCGGCAGCAAGTAAGACCTCGCTCCGCGCAGCGGCAATTTGTTTTTTCCCTTTGCGAGTGCATTCGACACCAACTGCTTTCTGACCCTCGAACAAGATTCTCTCGACAAAAGTGTCCGCCCAGATGGTCAGATTCGGCCGCGCTCGAACTTCTGGGGTCAAAAACGACACTGAAGCATCAGCGCGTTCGCCCTTTTTGATGTTGAGCGTGACGTAGCCGATGCCTTCCTGTTCAGGTCGGTTGATGTCGGTGCGCTTGGGCACGCCCAACGCCGCTCCAGCGTCGATGAAAGCGTCGACCAGCGGATGCGGATTCGGATGCGTACTGACATGCAAGGGACCACCGGCACCGCGAACCTCGTCGGCGCCCAGTTCATGGTCTTCAAAGGCCTTGAAACAGGGGCCGAGCGTCTTCCAGTTCCAACCCACCGCACCGGAAGCCTCCCAGTCATCAAAATCCTCGGGTTGGCCTCGCGTATAGAACTGCCCATTGACGCCACTTGAACCACCAACCATGCGTCCGCGCGGCCAGGACTCCGCCTCACCGCCCGAGCCCTCTTCGGGTTCAGTTTCAAAGCGGCGGACGCGATGAGTGTCAAAGATCAATTTGCCAAAGCCCTTGGGCATTCGCACGATGAAATCGCGCCGGTCAGGGCCCGCTTCAATCAGCAATACACGGCGCGTCGGATCTTCGCTGAGTCGATGGGCGAGAACACAACCTGCAGAGCCCGCGCCGACAATGACGACATCAAAGTCAGGAGCACCGGCCGGGAGAGAATTTGAAGGGGTGCTCAATGGAGAATTCCTCCTCATAGGAAAAAGAGGAGGTTCTTACCTTGAACCATGCGCTGGCCGTAAACCACATTACGTTCCAGCAATCTGAGGGCTCCGTCGTCACCGCGACGCATGACATCCTCACGTCGATAATGGTACTGATCGCTTTCGTAGACGCGCCGGTCGCGAATCATGATGACATTGGAATAGACCCGGACATCCCCTCCTTGCTCGTCTTCGAATGCCTCCACATTTGAGACGATATACATCAGGGTCTCTGGTGGATCCGAGCGCCACTGGATGCCGGATTCAATCTGGTCCACGCGTTTGTCCAGCGCATTGATGTCATCGTCAAAATGAAAGACTTCATTTGGCTGATCGTATCGCTTGCTTTTCGACGACCGTAGTTGGCGACTGCACACCCGGTAACGAATTTCCGGATGCAGCATCTGCGTGTACCAAAGGCGCTCTTGAGCAGTGGATAAGAGTCGCGCTTCAAGATAAAGAAACGCTTCAACCTCAGAGCGCAGCGACTCGCTCGCCCTGACCGGTGAAGGAGCAGGCGTGGTTACTTCTGTCATAGCTTCGTCCTCTATTTTTTCTTATGTCGCTCAGGCGGCAGCAGCCTTGCGCGCTTCTTCAGCGGTCTGCTCTCCCAGCAAGGGGACAAACCAGTCCGCGTTATTGGCGCGGACATCATCCCAGGTCTTGGCGTTCAGAATTTCCTGATAGAAGCGGTAGTAACCGCGATAGCTGGTTTCACCAATCGCTGAATCTCCAACGACACCGGGCAGGTCCGGATCAACACGGTCGCCACCCAGGCCCATCTGGCTATTCATCTTTCCCTTGCGGGTGACGAATCCGCGATTCACATGGGTCATCGTTTCCATATTATCGCTGTCATCCGCTTCGAACATGCCTGCGGTACCGAATGTTCGGTGCATGACGCGGGTAATGCCCTCTTTAAGATCGGCTGGCATATCTTTTTCTACGATGGCCCATGTAAAGGCCTCTATCTGTCCGGGCCCGCGCGGCGCCCACATCTTGAAAGTATTGGTACCCCAAAGAAAGGAGTTATTAGGGAAGATCGAAGAATTCAGATGGGAGCCGTAGAAGCGCGCACGGAGTGCGCCCAGCTTCTTCTCGATCACCGGCTTCTTGCGCGCTTGCCAGGCAAATATTTCCTCTATCATGTCGGACATCAATGCAGGGCCTGCGTCATAGAGGATGCCCACGCCATGACCGTGTCTCGTAGTGACCTGCAGACCGGCACCGGTCGGTGGCAGCACAGCATTGCCCGAAAGTACCGACAATGGACCGGGCATGACTTTTAGGCCGGCCGCGTGCGTCCAGCCTACGTGGTACGCGTCACCGGCGAAATTTTCGGTGGGTGTCTTCCAGTTGCAATTGAGAATCGAGCGGCTCGGTGGGCCGATCAACTCAACCCCACCGGTGGCATCCATCCAGACGTCCAGATACCATTTCATCTCGCCCAGATAGTCTTCCAGGCTCGGTGCATCATCATCGAAACAGCCGTAGACGAAGCCGTGGTAACTCTCTACCCGGGCCTGGACCAGTCCGTGTTTGGACTTGTCGACTTTGCATTTGTACAACTCTTTTTCGAACGGCATGTTTTCCAATTTTCCGTCGATGCCGTAGGACCAGCCGTGATAGCTGCAGACAAAACCCTTGGCGTTGCCTGCTTCTGCCGGGCATACCTGTGTGCCACGATGCTGGCAGGAGTTGATGAAGGCTTTGATCGAGCCATCTTTCTGCCGGGCGACGATCACCTCGTCCTCGCCCATCTTGGTAGTCACGAAATCACCGAAATTGGGAATGGCGCTTTCGTGAGTCAGGAACAACCAGCAGCGCGCGAAAATGCGCTCTAGTTCCAATTCATAAATGTCTCGATCGTAAAACACGCTCTTCTGCTGCGTGCCATTCCGCATGTCGACCAGGGTTTCGAACTTGCTCATCTCAGTATTCCTCTCGGATCCGTATCAGGCTGCTTTCTCTGATTTTTGCTTAAGATATTCTTCCAGGAAGTCAAGGCGATCATTACCCCACCACATATCATCTCCGATCAACATGGTGGGGGCTCCGAATACGCCGCGCGACTGGGCTTCAAGGTTCGCCGCTTCAAATCTCTGCGCCCCTTCCGGCGAGTCAATGTAGTCAACGAATTCACTCTCAGCCCAGTTCATTTCCCTGGCCAGACCAGCGAGCACTTCTGTGTCGCTCATGTCTTCGCCACTGGCCCAGGCGCGACCATACGCTGCCGTCACGTATTCCTGTGCCTTGTTGCGCTCTTGCGCGAAGAATGTCCCAATATTCATTCGTTGCGATGCGAATGAACTTGGGAATTTGAGAGGAACCCCATAACGCGCTGCCCATCGATTCATATCTGCCGTCAGGTAGCGCAACTTCGCTGGCACCTCTCGATTCGAGGGGCCGAAATTGCCGGCGGCTTTTTTTGCCGAGGGCAGGTCAAAGGGCTTGTAGACAATGCCGTAGCCGTAACGCGCTGCCAGTTCAGGCAGGCGCTTTTGCGCCAAATAGGCAAAGGGACTCATGAAATCAAAGTAGAAATCAATCATTCCATTCTCGACATTCATCGGCATTCTCTTCCTCGCTCTACTCAGGTCTTTATTTACTTCCGCCGTCCAGCTCGATATCCATGCCGTAGCCAGGCGCTTCATTGCCGTGGCCAAAGATGTCGCCGTGGTAATACTCCTGCTGTGCCGGAGCCTTGGCGGCGCCCCAACCGAGCTCCCACAGCCAGCCTGAGGGATTGGCGTGATAGAAAGTCAGGGCCTTGTCATTGGAGTGCTTACCGAGCTGCACTGCAACATCGATCTCGCGCTTGCGCACGATGTCGTGAGCCATACCGAGATCATCGAGATCGGTGTACTCGATCATCAGGTGATTGATGCGCTTGGGCATGGGACCCAAACCGAAGGCCACGGAATGCTGACGCGCATTGCAGTGCATGAAAGTCGGCTTGGCGGTCATGCCATTGGGAAGCGGCAGCTTGTATTCGACTGAACCGCGCAGACCGAGCGCACGATAGAACTTGTAGGCCGCCTCGTCGTCACTTTGCCGCAGGATGCAATGTCCGATACCTTCATCAAGAGTGACGAACTTTCCATACATCGGCCGACCCGGATGGAACGGCTTGCCCGCATCTACCCTGGGGCCCCAGAACACTTCGGTTGGAATGCCGCCCGGATCCATCAGCTTGATCAGGCCAAGCACGTGCCGTTCCTTGGCTTCTTCTTCGGTTCCCACGCTGACTTCGTAGCCCGCATCCCGCATTTTTTGCGCCATGGCATCCAATTCGTCCGGGCCTGCTACGCGCCAGCCGATGTACTCGAGATCATCGGTTTCGCCCACATGGGCGACGATTCGGTGGTGCCACAAGTCCATGCGCAGATAGAAACGATCGCTTTCACCCTCATCCACGACCTGCATTCCTACGACTTCGGCCGCATATTGCTTCCAGGCCGCGGCGTTGCTCACCGAGAGTCCGAGATAGCCAAGTTCAGTTACTTTTACTTCTGACATATTAGTTTCCTGTTTTGATTATTGATTTCAGAAAAACGCGAGTCGCGTTTAACCCCCAAAGACACCGATAGGGCCTTCTTCCAGATTGATGATGACGCTCTTGGTCAAGGTGTAGTGGTGCAGTACTTCTTGCGCAAACTCCCGACCAAATCCACTCTGTTTGTAGCCACCGACTGGCATGCCGGCGACGAAGTTGTAGTAGCGGTTGACCCAGATGGTCCCGGTATCAATACCCTGGGAAATCTTGTGCGCACGACGCAGGTTCTGCGTCCACAGGCCTCCACCAAGGCCGTACGTGGAATCGTTGGCCATGCGCACGACTTCTTCATCATCTTTCCAGCTGATGACTGTGGAGACCGGCCCGAAGATTTCCTCCTGTGCGATGCGCATATTGTTTTTGACGTCGCTGAAAATCGTCGGTTCGATGAAATAGCCTTTTTCGAAACCCGGCACCTTGGCCGCCTTGCCGCCCATCAGCAGGGTTGCCCCTTCCTTAGGGCCGAGTTCCAAGTAGGATGAAATCTTGTCGAGCTGCATTTTGGAAGCCTGAGGCCCCATCTGGGTGGCCGGGTTGCTGGGGTCACCAAGCTTGACCTTGCGCAGATTGGCCTGGAATTTCTCCAGAAATGCGTCCTTGATTTTTTCGTGAACAAAGACGCGACTGCCGGCGAGACAAACTTCTCCCTTGTTCAGCACCACGGACATGGCAGCGCCTTCCGCGGCCGCGTCCAGATCCGCGTCTTCACAGACGATATTGGCCGACTTGCCGCCGAGTTCCATGGTCTGCGGAATGACATTGACCGAGGCGTACTGCATCAATTTCTGAGCCGTCGGACGCGAACCCGTGAAGGCAATCTTTCGCACCTTGGAATGCGTTACCAGCGCTTCTCCGATATTCGGTCCGAATCCGGTGATCACGTTGACCACACCAGGAGGAATGATGTCCGCCATTTCCTTGAAGAACTCCATGACGCCCAGGCAGACGATCTCGGATGGCTTCAGAACGATGGTATTGCCTGCCGCAAGTGCCGGCGCTATTTTCGCCGCCATCATGATCATCGGCACGTTCCATGGAATGATCTGGGCGCATACGCCCAGCGGCTCCCGGTGCACGATGCCCAATGCTGATGGCGTGCTGATGGATTCGCCATGCAGGTGATATGCCGATCCGGCAAACATTTCGAATTGCTCGATCGCCATCGGCAAGTCGAAATGCAGTGCTTCCATCAACGGCTTGCCGTTATTCAGCGACTCGAGCATGGCGTAATCGTTGATGCGCGCTCGCAAACGCCGCGCCATTTCGAACAGGATTTCCTGCCTCTGATTGGGTCGGGTTTGACGCCAAGACGGGAATGCCGCGTAGGCTGCATCCGCTGCCCGCACGGCATCAGCGGCGTTGCCCGACTGGATGTTCGCGAGCAGGGCACCGGTGGCCGGATTGTGCAGGCCGATTTTCTCACCGCTCGCGCTTTCCTCCCATTTCCCGTTGATGAAGTGGCCGTATTCAGCCTGAAAAAGGGAACCTGCTACTTGTGTGTTCTCTGCCTTACCCATCTCGGTACTCCTCTCAGTAATTCTTGATGTGTTCAATAAAATAAATTGGTTTCAGGATTCGGTCGACGAGATGTGCATAGCTCGTTTGTAATAATCCCAATAGCTGACGATTGGCGCTTCGTTAACCAGATTGTCTTGCGCCTCACCCTTGCGACCACCCATGGCAATGTAGGAAGTCGCGTCGCCATCGCGCGCGATGGCCTGCTGGACTAACTCGACCGCCTCGCCATCTTCCATGGAGATCAAACCGCCGGGACCGACCAGATTCATCTGCTTGAGGCGGGATTCGCGTGCTGCCGGACTATCATCTTTATAGCCAAAATAGGTCCAGACCAGCTCCATTTCCTTGACTGAGCGCGGGTGAATGTGGCGCACGGCCAATGAATTGGCAATCTGCTGGACGACCAAGTTGGGAAAGATCGCCAGAATCACCAGCGAGATGCCGTCATCAAAGTCCGGCGTTCCGGCTAGCAATGAGGGGTCCTCGAGCGCGAACTGCCCCTCTTGGTAGGTGCGCAAACCTTTGGTCGCAGACTTATCCTTGGTCTCCTCGCCCTTGGTTGCCGTGAGCAGCGAATGACGGCCCTGCTGGTCCATCTTGCAGCCGCCTTTCTGGGTTGATCGGTACAGACCAAACGTTGCATGAAACAGGTGCAGCAGGCTGCCATGATAGGCGTCTCGGGTATTCTCAGAATAGAGCTTCCAATTGCCGTGCATCACCTGCCTTTCGTCGCCGAGCAATTCGACTGGACGGCTGAAGAGGCGATCGAGCATCCCGCAAACGTCTGCACCGAGATAATCTTCGATTGACTCGACTTCGCCTTCTGCTGCGAACGTGGCGAAAATCAGTCCGCGATAGATCGCCACGCGCAGCGGTGGCAATTTGAGTGCTTTCATGTCAAAGCTGGCTGGCATACCGCCTTGGCCGTTTACTCCGCGACGGAAGGGTACACCCGTCAGGTTGCCTTGCGCATCATACGACCACTGGTGATAAACGCATGTAAAAGCGTCTGCCTTACCCCTTCGGTCGCGGCAAACCATGGCGCCGCGGTGGGCGCAGCGATTAACCCAGGCTCGAACCACCCCTTCCCGGTCTCGAGTCACAACCACCGGCGTATCGCCGAGATAGGTTGACTTGAAGTCCTTGGGCTCCGGAATTTCCGCTTCCAGGCCGACAAAGCTCCAGTGTGGCCCTCGGAAAATCTGTTCCTGCTCCTGATCGAAGATGCGCGGGTCGGTGAAGACCTGATAGGGGACCTGCATTTCCTCGCTTGCGGGCCAGTTGATCTGACCTTGATCGATTTCGGGTTTCATAGGTGCGTTCATATGGGCAGGACCAATAGTGTGTGAATACGGTCGTTATCAGCGATGACTCTGCGGCTCTTGAAGCGTAAGCCCTGGTCACTCGCCACCAGCACGTCTCTTGTACGCCCGACGCTGAAGACGATTGGATCCCCATCCACCGCCAAGGTTCTAGTGACCATGTAATTGGTGCTGATGCTTACCGTTGAATCAGTGCGCTCGCCGATCAGCACGTTGGTGACGATGTGGTTGAAATACTGCTTGGCGTAAACATTGGCGTGCCTGAGCGAAACCACGCGATCCCGCATCATGCCCGGCGTCTCACAGCGCATCGCGTGTGCCGGCAGACTGCGGTCGGCATTTTCTCGGGTGACGAGTTCGTAGCTGCCGTCGACCGCAAAGAAATCGGGCCACTCCTCGAGTCGATCCTCATCGATACATGCGCAATAGGCCTGCATCAACTGCGTTGCCTGATAATAAATTTCAAGCGCGGACAATTTGTTTAATTTACCGATTCCGGCCACAACCCCCTCCAATTATCAGAAATCAGACTTGTCTAAGCTGTCATGCCGCGGCCAGCCCGCGCTCGCGCGCCATCGTCATCGCAGTATCCTCGATCATATCTTCCTGTCCTCCGACCATTTTTTGACGGCCGAGTTCGAGCAGGATCTCGCGGGCAGAGATGCCGTACTTGGCCTCAGCCCGCTTGGCAAAGAGCAGGAAAGAAGAGTAAACGCCGGCGTAGCCCAGAGTCAGCGAATTGCGGTCTATGCGCACGGGGAAGTCGAGGATCGGTGTCACCAGATCTTCGGCGACGTCGCTTACCTTGAACAGATCCACCCCGGTTTCAACACCCATGCGATTGCAAACAGCGATGAAAACTTCCAACGGCGTGTTACCGGCACCGGCGCCCATTCCGCCACAAGCGCAGTCGATTCGCCGGGCTCCGGCCTCAATCGCTGCCATTGAGTTAGACACACCCATCGACAGATTGTGATGGCCGTGGAAGCCAATTTCGGTCTCGGGCTTGAGGTGCTGGCGGAGATGTCCCACGCGGCTAGTTACATCGTCAGGCAGCATGTAACCCGCGCTATCAGTGATGTAAATGCATTCCGCGCCATAGGACTCCATGAGCCGGGCCTGCTCCAGCAGCTGCGCCGGCTCGGACATGTGCGCCATCATCAGGAAACCCACGGTATCCAGACCGAGCTTGCGACCAGCGGCGATGTGCTGTTCCGAGACATCAGCCTCGGTGCAGTGGGTGGCCACGCGAATGGTGTGAATGCCGCAATCGGCAGCCATCTTGAGGTGATCAACCGTGCCGATTCCCGGCAACAGCAGCGCAGAGACTTTTGCCTGCTTGAGGGTGGGGATCACCGCGCGCAGATACTGCTCATCGCTGGCCGCAGCAAAACCATAATTCACCGAGGCGCCACCGAGGCCGTCGCCGTGCGTGACTTCAATCAAGGGCACGCCCGCAGCGTCAAGCGCGCCTGCGATTGTCTTCATCTGCTCGATTGATATCTGGTGCTGCTTGGGGTGCATGCCATCGCGCAGCGACATGTCATGCGTCTTTACTTGGATGCCTTTCAGGTTCATGAATATGCTCTCAATTAAGCTGCAAGGGTCAACCGACCGCTCTGGATTTCTTCGGCAAACATTTCCGCCGTGCGCGTTGCACTGGCAGTCATGATGTCGAGATTGCCGGCGTATTTGGGCAGAAAATCGCCGAGTCCTTCCACCTGCATAAAGGTCGTGACTCGCTGACCATCAAACACGGGTCCGTTCACCAGCTTGTAGCCGGGTACATATTGCTGCACTTCAGCCAGCATCTCCCTCACTGATGCCTCGATTTCCTTGACGCGGGGCGGTTCAACGGTCAGACAATGAACGGTGTCCCGCATGATCAATGGCGGCTCTGCCGGATTGATGACAATGATGGCCTTGCCCTCATCGGCACCGCCTACACTGGCCACCGCCGAAGCCGTCGTGCGTGTGAATTCATCAATATTCTTGCGCGTGCCCGGACCAATCGATTTGCTGGCCACGGTCGCCACGATTTCGGCGTACTTGACCTTCTGCACACGGGACACGGCGTAGACCATGGGGATCGTGGCCTGGCCTCCGCAAGTCACCATATTGACGTTCATCTCACGCTTGCCGGCATGCGCCTTGAGATTGATCGGCGGCACGCAATAAGGCCCGATCGCGGCCGGCGTCAGGTCAATCATCATCACGCCCAGCGCATTGAGCTTGTCGGAGTTGTCCTTGTGGACGTAGGCACTGGTGGCATCAAACGCAATTTGCACCCTGTCTGCCTTGACGTGGGGGACCAGACCATCGACCCCCTGATCTGTTGTCTTGATACCCATGTCCCGGGCGCGCGCCAGCCCTTCGGATGCCGAATCCACACCCACCATCCAGACAGGTTCCAAGTATTTGGAGCGGCGCAGCTTGTACAGCAGGTCGGTGCCGATATTACCCGGCCCAATGATGGCGCAACGAATCTTTTCCAAACTATTCTCCTTCTAAGAGCGACAGCCTGATCAGGGAAGTTTCGGCGTCGTGAAGTGGTGATCTGAACTCAGTCAGATAATTTATCAAGTGCCTCGAGCCCTTTGCGTGCGCATTCAATGTCCTGGTCCTCTGTTGCTCCGGAAACACCAACGGCACCGATGCAGCTGCCCTCGTGCATGATCGGGATGCCACCGCCGAAAAGGACCACCCGGGGCTGCAATGGAACACCTTGCTGAACCGTTTCAGACAGAGTGGGAAGGACCTTGCCCCATTCTCCCGTAGCCAGGCCAAAACTGGCCGCTGTGTACGCCTTGTCGGTCGCTATGCCCGTGGAGTGAAAAGGGGCACCCGGCACGCGAAGCAGGGACATCAAGCTACCGTGGCGGTCAACCACAGCGGCACAGACCTTCAAGCCCTGACTGCAGGCATGCTCAATAGCTCCGCGGGCGACCTCAGCGGCGGCCTCCCAGGAAATATTTGTTTCTGTTAAAGCTACGCGCATGGCTCTCCTCAACGCATTCCTTGACCGCAGCGCCTGTCCGCTCGCGAACAGGAAGTATCCCGCAACATCATCATTTATCCCATCACTTTAAAGACTATCCATCATCACCAGTGATGATGTTTGATTCGCCTGCGATGCTCAGCGTTGCAGGATATTTGATCCTAGTCCTCGAAGGCGGATGCCAGAGCCTAGCGGGCGCGACCCTCTATTGACCCTCGGAAAGAAAATCGCCGACCAGGCGGGCAAACCGGGCGGAGTGCTCAATCTGGGTCCAATGGCCACATTTACCAAAGATATGCAGCTGGGAATTAAGAATCCAGTTCGACAATTTATGGGCGTTGCTGACCGGAATCACCTGATCCTCCCTGCCGTGGATGATCAGCGTCTCATGCGGCAAGGCGCGCAGATCATGCACCGGGCTGCACAAAGCTTCGATACAGCGCTGGCGCGGCGCCGGGAACATAGAGGCATAAGCCTCCTGCATGCCAGGCTGCAGGCTGGCCTCGTAACGCATACGAGCCAAGTCGTCGTTTACCAAGGCTTTATCGTAAGCGAACATATCCATCATTCTGCGCATGTTCTCGAATGAGGGCGTGTAGCCCCAGACTTCATCCAGCGGTCGCGTCAGTTCAAAATCAACGCCCGCGCTGCCCATCAAGACCAGGCGCCGCACACGCTTGGGATAGCGCACGGCGATCGCCAATGACAATGCCCCGCCAAAGGAATTGCCCACCAGATCGACTTGCTCCAGCTTGAGCGCATCCATAAATCCGATCGCATGATCAACCCAGGTATCGAGGTTATAGCTCACACCCTCGGGCCGCTCGGTATAACCAAAACCGAGCATGTCCGGTGCCAACACGCGTCGGTTCTGAGACAGAGCCGGAATGACCAGCCGCCAATTGGCCCAGGCACTTACACCTGGGCCGGAGCCATGAATCAGCAGGGCAGGAAAGCCCTCGCCGACGTCGTGATAGTTGGTCTCGATGCCGTTGGCCTTGATGCGCTTGCCAACTTCCGGGTTACTTGTCGCAGTAGCGGATGCCATGGGTGCTCTCTATGAAGATCGGTAAATAAGTAGGGACAGACAAATCAGGTGGAAACCGACAGAAAAGCCTCGTTGAGCTTGCGGTCGTGATAAAAAATAGCCGGCCCAATCTGGTCGTCGGTCCAGGTGATCGTTGGCTTGTCTGGATACCAGATGTATCCGCCGGAAAACACCTCGTTGCGGTTTCCGCTTGGATCAAAGAAGTAAATGGTTTCGCCGCGGGTGATGCCGTGACGGGTCGGCCCCAGATCAAGGGTCACTTTGCGCTTGGAGATAATGTCAGCCGCTTTGAGAACCTCATTCCAATTCCCCAGCTGGAATGAAACGTGATGGAGCTTGTCCTTCACCGGTTGCCGGATGAAAGCCACGTCATGGGCCTTGTTGGAGCAAGCCATGAATGCGGCGATTCGCAGCTTTCCGCCATCGGCAACAATTTGCTCGGTGAGATTGAAGCCCAGAATATTGAGGAATACATCTGTCGTGCCGTCGAGGTCATCGCCATAAAGCAGGCAGTGATCCATACGCGAGGGCGCCATACCTTTCAGATCATCAGGCCAAGGTTCCGGATTATCGTAGCCAGTTTCACAACCGATGATGTCCTTGTGCGCATACAGTTCCATCGCATGGCCTGTTGGCACGGTAAAGCGAAAGCGTTTTCCACAACGCATATGCTCGCCTTCGGCAATCCACTGCGTGTCAGTTGCCAGTGGCGAAGCCTCGAGTTCCGCCGCCAGCCGATCGAGCGTGGCATCTGAATCGACTTTCCAGCCCATATAGTCCATGCCGGCAGAATCTGCTGCCCGCAGCACGATACTGTGATGATCGCACTCGTCCCAGGCTTTCAGATACACCCTGCCCTGATCGTCCCGACCGGTTTCCTTCAAGCCAAGCACTTCAGTGTAGTGCGTGACGGATTCGTCCAAATCCAGAACACGCAGTGCTACGTGGCCCGGTCTCAAAACACCTGTTATTGCCATGGATTCAATCCTCTAATTTGTTTGCGCCATCGTTCAAGCCGGCGCTGGTATAAAAATGAAACCCCGTTGACGATGATTTGCGTGCAAGTGACCGCCCGATTCGTCCAACCACTTCAAGTTGCAAATTGCTTTCAGGGAACAGCTTGCAGGCGAGCGCATATCCGGCTGAGCGCTCTTCTGCGTTCACACAGGCCGCACTCATGGTCTTGGTACGGTACTGCCCTTCAAGCACGCGTACCTTGCACACGCCGCAGCCACCACCGCGACAGCCGACGGGTATTCCCTCTCGCCCGCGACACAACATGCCCTGCAGCACATTGTCACCGTCCGCACACTCAAAGTTCTGAGCGCTATCTTTGATCGAGATGGCATAAGTCATTTGTACGACTTCTATTTCTGCCCCATCACCAGCACTGGTTTGATTGCCGTTCCGCTTTCGGAGGCATGGCAGGCTTCGTTGATCTGCTCGAATCCGAATTTTTGCACCAAGCTATCGAACGGGAACTTGCCATCCTGATACCAGCGAAGCATTTGGGGTATAAATACTTGGGGATCCGCATTGCCTTCTACAATGCAGCGAACGCCAACCCCGCGGATCAGCAAATCCATTAGGTTGATATTGAGCATTCCGTCCGGTGGTGGCACACCGATCAGTCCCAGCATGCCACCAGGCAGAAGCGTCTGATAAGCCGTTTCGATGACGTCAGGCCTGCCGGTGGTATCCATCGCATGCGTCACTCCGCCACCCGCCGCCGCCCGAATGGCGGCGAGGACGTCCGGTGTTTCCTTGGGATTGATCACGTGCGTTGCGCCGAGTTTCTTGGCGAGTTGACCACGCTCCGGGTTGATCTCCACGACAATGATCGTCGCTGCCTCCAGTGCCACTGCTGCCAGCAAGCCGGCGAGGCCTACCGCACCGCCACCAAAGACGGCCAGTGACTGACCTTTCTTCAGGCCCAGGGCGTTCGCGACTGCGCCAGCGCCGGTCTGTATGCCACAGCCCAGCGGACCGAGTATTTCGAGTGGTAGAGACTTGTCGACCACCACGGTATTGCGTTCATGAGCAATCGCATAAGTAGAAAACGAGGACTGGCCAAAGAAATTCCCGTGCAGCATGCTGCCACCGGCAGACAGGGGCGAGGAATTGTCGTCCGGGCGGACACCGCTGAAATTATTGGGATAAAAGCTCAGACAGAACGGAGGCCGCTCGTCGTTGCAGGCACTGCATTGGCCGCAGGAGTTATAGCTCAGCACCACATGATCGCCCACCTTGACGCGGCTGACTTTGCTGCCCACGGATTCCACAATGCCGGACCCCTCATGGCCCAGCACCACCGGCGCAGGCACATTGAACCCATCGCGAACCACAATGTCCGTGTGGCAAATTCCGACGCCGACGATGCGCACGCGCACTTCGTGCTCGCGAGGCGGATCAACTTCAATCGATTCGATCTGGAATGGCTTGCCCAATTCGCGAACCACGGCGGCCTTGGCGCTTACTGCTCCTGCGGCATTGCTCATATAAAACTCTCCTAAGATTGCTTGTTTTGCAGAAGATCGTGTCTGCAAAGATTTTTAATTTTATAAGTCAGACGCTGTAGACATCCAAAACGGTAGGAATGGTGTCGTTGTAAACCAGAATTTTCTTCTTGCGAATCCGCCAGCCAGCATCGGAGGGCGCGAGCAGGTATTCATAGCGACCGAAAAAATGGCTCGCTTCGCCAAACCGGAATATATGCGTCACCCAATTTGCGGTGACTTCCAAATTGCCGTCGGACAATTCCTTGATCAAGGCGTTGCTGACCAGATGGGAGGTTCGTGGCAGCGGAGTGGAGGCTGCTGAGCGTTCGGTGCGAATTCGGAAGACCCGATCTTCGAGCCCGGTGCGATCGGCGTAGTACATCAGCGAGACCTGGTCGTGCGGATCGTCGACGTACTCATGCTCTGAATCCCAGCTGGGCACCCAGTATTCCGCGTCCTCTTCGAACAGGCCCAGCCATTCATCCCATTGCCGCGTGTCTACGTAATGCGCTTCCCGCGAAAGAAACTCATCAATTTCACAGCGGAGGCGCACCGTGTCATTTATGCGTTCAGCCTGCATTAGTGCCTCCCGTGATGGCTGCGGCCATAAGCTCGGTCCAGCGCGTATGCTGAGGCAGAACAATGCCCTCATCTTCCAGCTTCACCCCGCTTCGCAGGGGCTTTAGCCCCAGCGCCGTAGCGCGCTCATCAGGACCGTCAATTTCATGGGCCGCACCGCGACTGACGTCGCTCCAGCGGATGATGTGATGATTTTTGTAGCCTTGATGCGAGGCATTGAACTCGGACAGATCATCCGGCGTCGCCATACCACTGGCGTTGAAAAAATCCTCGTATTGGCGCAGCCGTTTGGAGCGCGACTCGCGGTCTTCTCCCACCGGTGCAAAGCAATAGATCATGACTTCGGTCTTGTCCACGGTCAAAGGTCGGATGACTCGGATTTGCGTGCTCATCTGGTCCATTAAAAATACATTCGGATAAATCAGCATATTGCGCAGATAACCCGTCGCCCAGTCAGCGCGGACCTTGCCCATCCGTTCTTGCAGTTCTTCGCGTTTTGGCCAGAGTGGACTGGCCTCCGCATTGGGCCATTCGCTCCAGAGAATGGCATGCCCCTTGCCCAGGTCATAAAACCCACCTGCGGATTTGGCGATGCCACCCACATTGCGCGTCTCGATCTTTTTCTTGTCGGACTTGCGCTCCATCCGGTTCTTGACCGTCGCAACATAATTGCCATGCACGGCGTTGACGTGAAAGCCATCGAGACCGTTTTCGGCGGCAGACTTCCAGTTGCCATCGTAGGTATAGGTGGAGCAGCCTTTCAGCACTTCGACCCCCTGCGGTGACTGATCAACGATTAGATCAATGAAGGTCTTGCTTTCGGCCAGATGATCGCTCAAAGGTTCTGCTTCATCGTTGAGCGTGCCGAAAATGAAACCGCGATAGCTCTCTGTGCGAACACGCCGCAGACCGCGCGTGGATTTATCAAATCCCTCGGGGAACCCGGCACGTGACTCAGAGACCGCCGAACGCAGATTGCCGTCCAGATCGAAGGTCCAGCCATGGAAGCTGCAGGCAAAATCAGAGGCCGAGCCCTTGATCTTGCGGCACAGAGTCGAGCCACGGTGCGTGCAGATATTGACCAGACAGCCAATTTTTCCCTCGTCGTTGCGATTGACGATGACCGGCACGCGACCAATCCACGTCGTGAAATAGTCACGCGGCTTGGAGACCTGACTTTCGTGCCCAAGGAATACCCATATTTTTTCCCAGATCAAAGGGAACTCCTGCTCAAACAGCTCGGCGTCCGCGAACAGGCGCCGATCCAGCGCCCGAGTCCCGCCAGGGCCATGCAGAACAAACTCTTCCATCTTCAAATTAACCATCTGATTCATTTTTTTCTCCTTGAACAATGCCTTCGCCGATCGAAGTACGACTGACAGCGGCCTGCCCGCGTTCACTAATGTCCGCTTTGATACCCTTCATTGGTGAAAATGGGCATCTGCAACCTGCAATATCGGAGTCTAATCGACTCCGCTCAGACTGTAACCCATTGCGGCCAACCCGCTTTGGCATTGGCCTCCATAGCCAATTTTTTCTCTGGACCGCTGGCGAATCGCTCATCCCAATCCTTGAGGCGCGGCTTGGCAATGAAGCGGAACCACAGGGGTGGAATCAATCCGACAAGAAAGCACAGGAACAGAGACGGCATCTGCGGCGCTTTAGGCTCGGGTTGCAGGTCATAAAAGCGGGTGTAACCGTCCATATGATGGTTGATGTGATTCGTAATCTCGACCCCCAGCGGACGGGCAATCGGCCCCAAGTGATTCCAGGCGTGATGTTTTTGAATCTGCCCACCTTCTTCCCGCACCAGTCCGTAGTGCTGAAAGTAGTTAAAACCCTCTAGCAACAACTTGGCATAGAGCAGTGTCCCGAGCGAGATCAGCATGGCACCGCTACCTGCAATCAGATAACAGCTGAGCGGAACCGCCGCCAGCAGGCCGATTTGCTGATAGAGCCGATTACTCAGATGCCAGACCGAGCGCCCCTGCCGCCGCAGACGCTCTGCCTCAGCCTCGACCGCATCCTTGTAAGCACCCCATGTGGCCCGGAACACAAAGCGGTAGACCGTTTCTCCGCGCAGTGGTGTGTCTGAATCGCGATGCGTATCAAGGTGAATGTGATGCGTCATGACATGCCCAATATCGCGGTTGGGGTCGCCGTAGAAGGTATTCAGCACTTGCGACATTCTTCGCGGGAACCAGTGGCGACGGTGCATCAGCTCGTGCGCTACCGGCAAGGTCGGTACAGCGCTGAGCCAGGTCAGGGACAGCACAGTCCCGGCGATCTGAGACCATGCCCCCGGTCCGGTAAGCGGATTACTGCCTGTATTTACCGAATAGAGGAAGGCGCCGTAGAGCGCGAACATGAGGACCACATGCATGTACAGCGGCAGATCAGCCATCCAGCCCGAGCCTATTTTTCTCGGCGCAGTGTCGTTGGGAAAAGCAATATCCAGCAGCAGCAGCGCGGGGAAGGTTCCGATCCCCAGCCAGACCCAGGGCCCGCCGAGCAGAAAACCCAGAACGCCACATGATGTGGTGAGGGGAACAATGTAGTAACGCAGACTATCCATAGCTGTTTCTCACAAATTTCAGTTAATTACTCAGTTGCCGGGTGCCGCCGCCAACTCGGTGTCGGCACTGTTATCCAGCCAACGTGGCCATCCGGCTTTTTCGTTCGCTTTCATTGCCAGCTCCCGCTCTTCCGCTGTTGCAAACCTTTGATCCCAGTCCTTGAGTCGGGGCTTGGCAATGAATTCAAACCAGATCGGCGGGATCAGGCCACTCATAAAGCACAGAAAGAGCGAGGGCATCTGAGGCGCGTCCGGTTCGGGCTGAAGATCATAGAACCTGGTATAGCTATCCAGGTGATGGTTGGTGTGATTGGTGATCTCCATTCCAACCGGACGGATCACCGCACCCAAGTGGTTCCATGCATGATGCTTTTGCACTGGCCCACCCGGAACCCGTACCAGACCGTAGTGCTGAAAATAGTTGAGCGCCTCCAGAAACAGCTTGCTGCCCGCCACGGACACGGCGCAGACCAGCATGGCCGCCGTCCCAGCGAAGAGGAGAACAAGGAGAGGCAAGAGCGCAAGCAACATTAGTTGCTGATAAGTGCGATTAGTCCAATACCAGGGGCTGTGACCGCCACGACGGAGTCGACGCGCCTCCCGTTCAAAGGCGTCCTTATATGATCCCCAACTAGCCCGGAACATAAAGGTGTACATCGTTTCGCCGCGCCGCGCCGAATCAGAATCCTCTGCGGTATCCAAGTGGATGTGATGCGTATTTACATGCGCAACATCACGATTGGGGTCGCCAAAGAAGGTATTCATAATCTGGGAAATGCGTCGTGGCAGCCAATGCCGGCGATGCAACAACTCGTGTGTCACTGGCACCGTCGGCACGGCATTCATCCAGATCAAGGATGCCACGCTACCGAGGATTTGCCAGACGGCACCTTCTCCGGTCAGGGGGTTGCTGCCGCTGACGACCGAGTGCATGAAGGCAGCGTACAGGGCAATCATGAGCGGCAGATGCAAGTACAGCGGCAGATCACGCAGAAACGCCGAACCCGGCTTGCGAGGCGCGAGGTCACGTGGCAGAACAATGTCGAAGAAGGCCAGCACAGGGTAGGTTGCGAAGCCAAGCCACACCCAGGGGCCACCCAGCCAAAACCCCAGTACGCCACAGGACGTCGTCAGCGGCACGAGGTAATAACGAAGGGTATCCATCATTCCGTCTCCTGAATTTTCTTAGTAATAATGTTCAATGGCTTCAGCGCGCACTCAGTTCGGCTCGATGACTTTTCTCGCTGTCCAGCCAGTTTGGCCAGCCCGCCTTCTGATTCGCCAGCATCGCCAGTTCGCGCTCCGCGTCGGTCGCGAAGCGTCGGTCCCAATCCTTGAGCCGAGGCCGGGCAATATAGGCGAAATACAGTGGCGGGATGAACCCCAGGACAAAGCAGAGGAACAGCGAGGGCATCTGCGGCGCCTCCGGTTCGGGCTGCAGCTCGTGATAGGGCGTATAGCTGTCTAGGTGATGATTGATGTGGTTGGTGATCTCGAAGCCCAGCGGCCGCACAACCGCGCCCAGATGATTCCAGGCATGATGCTTCTGGATCGGCCCATCAGGCGCCCTGACCAGACCATAGTGCTGGTGGTAGTTGAAAGATTCTGCAAGCACCTTGCCCATCAACATGGCGCCAATGCAGATCACCGCAGCCATCGTACCACCAAGCACTGCGCACGCTGAGGGAATCCCGATCAGGAGAGCCAATTGCTGATAGCCGCGATTACGCCAATTCCAGGGGCTGAGCCCGCGCCGCCGCAGGCCCTCCGCCTCCACATGAATGGCATCAAGGTAGCCACCCATGGTCGCTCGCACTACAAAACGATAAACGTTTTCCCCACGTTCGGCCGTGTCGCTGTCGCGCGCCGTATCCAGAAACAGATGATGCGTTTTGACATGGCCGATATCGCGATTGAGGTCCATGAAAAAAATATTGCAAAGATAGCCGAGCCGCTGCTGAAAGCGGTTACGTCGATGCCAGAACTCATGGACGACCGGAACATTGGGTACTGCACTGAGCCAGCCAATCGTGGCGATACTGCCCGCGATCTGCCAGCCCGAGCCGGGGCCGGTCAAGGGATTGATCCCTGCCATCACCGAGTAAAGAAAGGCCGGGTACAGCAGCAGCAAAAACAAGGCATGCAGGTATAAGGGCAGATCGGCAGCGAAGCCAGAACGCATGTTTCGCCGCGCATGATCTGGTGGCAACAGCAGGTCAAGCGCCATGAGCAGTGGAAATCCAGCAACACCGAGCCAGACCCAGTTCCCACCCAGAAGGAAACCGACGACACCGCCCAGTGTGGTCAGAGGTCCCAAGTGGTAACGCCATTGATCCATCCTGCTTCTCCAGTGCCGGCTTAATTGAGCGGGTCGATGTACTTATATCTGCGAGCAGCTCTAGTGCTCGCTACTTTAGCGCCTACTTGCCTTGCAGAGCTCGTGCCAATTACTCAAATACGGTTTTAGTTGTTTAAAAACAGATACTAAAAGATATATTGCACGTTCAGGC
>JBFJJV010000014.1:0-36449 GCA_041635265.1 Panacagrimonas sp. | reverse complement strand
ATTGTCGGTGTTGCCAGCGGGCATTCGACGATGAACCCCTGCAACGCGGGTATCGCGCCGCTGGTTTCTCGTGCGGAGGCCGCCTTGCTCGAAGCCGGTGCCATGCCGCAGACGTTTGGCTTCCCGACCGTGACCGACGGCATCTCCATGGGCACCGAAGGTATGAAGTACTCGCTGGTGTCGCGCGAAGTGATCGCCGATTCCATCGAGACCGCCGCTTCGAGTCAGTGCATGGATGGCCTGCTCGCGGTGGGCGGCTGTGACAAGAATATGCCCGGCGCCATGATCGGCATGCTGCGTATCAATGTGCCCAGCGTCTTCTGCTACGCCGGCACCATCAAGCCAGGCAACTGGAAAGGTGTGGCATTGACGATTGTGTCCACTTTCGAGGCGGTGGGCGCGTATAGCAACGGCAAGATGTCCAAGGAGGATTTTGACGGCATCGAGAAGAACACTTGCCCTTCAACTGGTGCTTGCGGCGGCATGTACACGGCCAATACCATGTCATCGGCGTTCGAGGCCCTGGGCATGAGTCTGATGGGCTCTTCTCAGATGTCCTGTCCTGATCCTGAGAAATCGGATTCGGTCGCGCAATCAGCGCAGGTGCTGTATCAGGCCATCGCGCGGGATCTAAAGCCGCGCGACATCGTGACCCGCAAGAGCATCGAAAACGCAATTGCTCTGGTCATGGCAACCGGTGGGTCGACCAATGCCGTGCTGCATTTTCTGGCGATCGCCCATGCCGCGGGTGTCGATTTTGCGCTCGATGATATTGAGGCGATCCGTCTGCGCACACCGGTACTGTGCAATCTCAAGCCCTCGGGAGAGTACGTCGCAGTGGATTTTCACAAGGTCGGCGGCGTGCCTCAGGTTCTGAAGATGCTGCTGTCGAAAGGCCTGCTGCACGGCGATGCGATCACGATCACGGGTCGCACCATGGCCGAAGAACTCGAGTCCGTGCCGGTGGAGCCGCGCAAGGATCAGGATGTGATTCGGACATTCGAAAACCCCATGTACGCGCAGGGACACCTGGCGATTCTGAAAGGCAATCTCTCTCCTGAAGGATGCGTGGCCAAGATCACCGGCCTGAAGAATCCGGTTATCACCGGTCCTGCCCGCGTGTTTGACTCCGAAGAGCAGTGCATGGAGGCCATTCTGGCGGACAAGATCAGGGCCGGCGACGTGCTGGTCATTCGTTACGAGGGCCCCAGAGGCGGTCCCGGAATGCGCGAAATGCTGGCGCCGACCTCAGCCATCATCGGCAAGGGTCTGGGTGAGAGCGTGGGCCTGATTACCGACGGTCGTTTTTCCGGCGGCACCTGGGGCATGGTGGTCGGACACGTGACACCTGAAGCATTTGATGGGGGCGTCATTGCGCTGATCGAGGAGGGCGACGCCATTACTGTGGATGCCCGAAAACTGCTGATCCAGCTCAACGTGGACGAGGCCGAGATCGCCAGACGACGTTCTGCATGGAAGCGGCCGGCGCCAAAATACACGCGCGGCGTGCTGGCCAAATTTGCACGAGTGGTGTCCAGCGCAGCGCAGGGCGCAGTAACGGACTAAGACGGCGAGGGCGGCTCGTGCGCCGAATTGACATCGCCTTGCCCTGGGCCGGCGTCTCGGCAGCGATGATGTTTATCGGTGATCGCATGGCGGATACGAATTCGCGCCTGACACCGGCCATGCGGCGAGTACATCAGTCTCGCAGCGCCAGAGCCCTGGCGATCGATTTGCTTCGCGAGCGGGGCGTTGAAGTGAACGTCATCGGCAAGGGGCCGGTAGGCGAACCGATGTGGCCGGAGCATGTCAGCGGCAGCCTGGCCCACAGCGGAGATTGCGTTGTGGCTGTCGTCGCTGACGCAGGCACGACAGCGGGGATCGGGGTAGACATCGCTGCCGCAGAAGCGCTGCCCGCGGACACGGACGACATGGTTTTGGTCGCCGAGGAACGTAAGTGGGCCGATTCGGTGCGTGCACGCGAAGCGGCAGCAGGCCGACTGGTCTTTTGTGCCAAGGAGTGCGTGCACAAGGCCATCTATCCCCTGAGCAAGCGCTGGCTTGAATTTTCTGATGTGCGCGTCGATTTCGACGACCAGATACAGACGTTCAGGCCGCAGCCGCTCAGCGAAGCTGCCCTGTCCCTGTTCTCGCCATACGAAGTCGACGGGGTCGTCCTTCGGCAGCAGGCACAATTGATCCTGGTGTTGCGGCTCGCTGCGCGCGAGCCTAGCGCTTGATCAGCTCGAAGATTCCGCAGCCAAATCGACAACCGAAACTGCTTTCTCTCATGGCCTGGGTGATCTTGACCTTATCGTGAAGGTCACCCCTGTCGTCCACATAGGAAAATCGTTCCAGCGTGTAGTTTGGCTCCAGCAGCTTCAGCAGGTAGTCCAGGCTGAATACGCGGTGCGCATTGAACTCGATTCGCTGCGGCCCGATCGGGACCGAAAAATAAAACCTTCCGCCCGGACGTAGCGTCGTATGAATTGCGGCCAGGCCCTTAAGGTGGCCGTAGGCGTCAATAGGATCGCCGTAGCGGCCTAGGCCAAAGTGCTCGATCGCATGCAGACTCGAAATCGAGTCGGTGTAATCCCGCATGTCTTCGCGCGAGTTGGTGAAGTCGTGACGTACAAAACGGATGTTGGCCACTTTCGCATCCGAATCGCGGATGTCGAACACTTCGATCGGGCGGAATGAAGCCACATGGGTCACAAAGCCATCCATGCGAGATCCGATATCCACATGGCGCTCAGGGGCATTGGCAAAAATGCGCTGCGCGACGAGCAGATCCTGGTGAAAATAGTGGCCGGAAGTGGTTCCGCTACTCGCTGAGCGGTCCTTGAGTTGCGCCTTGAATTTGCCCAACGGAAAATCCGGATCGGCACCTAGCTGCCGGCGCAGTTCCTCTAAATCGCGTCGCAACCAGGGGCGTGTCAGCATCTTGATCAAGGGCGGTTTCATGTGACCTCCGCAGTGTTCAAGCGAATCCAGTCCTGAGGAATGATGCGGCCAGTGAGTTTCCGGGTTTGCGCATCGCGGGCCCACTCCTGGGGGGCGATCACTTGTCGATCAGCCGAGGGATTCAACCAGGCGCCCCACCAGGAAAAGGTGCTATTGGCGATGACGTGATGGGCGCAGCGGCTCATCAGCCAGAGATCCTCATGGCTCGCAAGTTGCAGGTCGGACAGGATGGGGTCACCCGCGTGAGGCGCCAGGGACTCGCGAACCCAGTTCATGTCATCACTGAAAAAAACAAATCTTGCCTTGGCATGAGTCTGGCGGAATCGCCGGATTGCCCCCAGATAATATTCCATGGGCACGACGTCGAATAGCTTGGCCACTTTGCTGCTCAGGTAGTCGCCGCGACGCACGTGTACTGAAATTGGGCAGGGCTCGGCCTCGATTCGCGCTAGCAGTTGCTGAGCCGGTGGTGAAAGCGGGACAAGCAGTTGCAACTCATTTCGTAGCTGGTCCCGAAACGGTTCAAAGTAAGATGGATCCTGCCAGTATCCATCGAAGTAAACGCCATGTTCGATATCGTCGTGGCCCGAGTCCGGGTCGACATGGAGTTCTCGCAGCACATCGATGTCTGCTTCGATCATGGTTTGTTTGAGGGTCTTGCGAAACAGTGCCCGCCATACTCCGCCGCGTAAGGCCTGGCGGGCCATCCAATCGATGAGGGCGAGCCGCCACCGCGCCATAGGCGTGCGCCGGTAGGACTGCAGTTCTTTTGGCGTCGCAGCTGGCAGACAACAGCCGAAATACTGCAGTTGCAGTGGGCGGCGCCGATGCCATTGGCAATACTGCAAGTCGAGGGCCACGGGCACATCGTGACGCAGCGCAAGGGCGCGGGCGAAAGCGTACTGGAACAGCTGATTGCCAAGGCCCCCATGGACTTTGACGATAATTTTTCGGTTGTGCATCTACGGCTTATCCTTTTCCCTGCGCGCACTATACGGCTTTGAGGGCGGGTCTAACACTCGCCTAATCATGAGCTTGCGGGCAGACTGTGAAGCAAAATCCATCAGGACTGCCCATGAGTGAAAGCAAGATTGCATTGATTACCGGTGTCACAGGTCAAGACGGCGCCTATCTCGCGGAATTGCTGTTGAAGAAAGGTTATGAAGTGCACGGCATCAAACGGCGCACTTCTTTATTCAATACGGATCGAATCGATCATCTTTATCAGGATCCTCACGAGAGCCGGCGGCGCTTTGTACTGCACTACGGCGATATGACCGATTCGAGCAGTCTGACGCGTATTGTTCAGGCCGTCTGCCCGGACGAAATCTACAATCTGGCAGCTCAGAGTCATGTGCAGGTTTCATTTGAGGAACCCGAATACACGGCCAATGCCGACGGCATTGGCACCCTGAGGCTGCTCGAGGCCATACGATCTCAGGGCCTCGAAAAGCGAACACGGTTTTATCAGGCTTCGACTTCCGAACTATATGGCCTGGTTCAGCAAGTGCCCCAGAGCGAGCAGACGCCGTTTTATCCGCGTTCTCCCTACGCGGTAGCCAAGCTCTACGCCTATTGGATTACGGTTAATTATCGTGAAGCCTATGGCATGTATGCCTGTAACGGGATTCTGTTTAACCATGAGTCGCCCGTTCGTGGAGAAACCTTTGTTACGCGCAAGATCACGCGCGCTCTCGCGCGCCTGTATCTGGGCCTGCAAGACTGTCTTTACCTGGGCAATCTCGATGCCATGCGTGACTGGGGACATGCGCGAGACTTTGTTGAGATGCAATGGCGAATGTTGCAGCAAGACCAGCCTGAAGATTTTGTCATCGCCACGGGCGTGCAGCACAGCGTGAGGAATTTCGTTGACGCTGCAGCAGCGGAACTCGGCCTGCGCCTGTCCTGGTCGGGTGAGGGTGTGGAAGAAATTGGAAGGATCGAGGTTGGCGGCGACAGCAGCCATTTGCGCAGCGGACAGGTCGTAGTGCGGGTGGATCCGCGCTATTTTCGCCCGACCGAGGTCGAGACGCTGCTCGGAGATGCCCGCAAAGCCCATGAGAAACTTGGCTGGAAGCCGACGACCACGTTTGCTGAACTGGTCGGTGAAATGATGCGAGAGGATCTGGCGTTGGCGCAGCGCGATGAATTGGTGGCGAAGCAGGGCTTCAAGGCATACCGCTATTTCGAGTAAAAGCGCGCCGTAAAATCCTTGTAAGCAAGCGCAAGTCCGCGATCCATCGGGGTCGACGCGGTCCAGCCCAGACTCGCGAGCCGGCTGACATCCATCAGCTTGCGCGGTGTCCCGTCAGGTTTGCTCGGGTCAAGCTCGATGGCACCGCGGAAGCCCACGGCCCGCGCGACACTGTGGGCAAGTTCGGAGATGCTCTGATCGCTGCCGCAGCCGATATTGATCAATGGCGGCATTTCGTCATTAAAGAGCGGCGCCATACGGGCTTCTTCGAGGCCTAGCAGATGCACGCAAGCATCGGCCAGATCATCGCAATACAGGAACTCGCGTCGCGGCGTGCCACTGCCCCAAACCACGATGCGATCGGCCCCGGCCTCCCGCGCCTCGTGACACTTACGGATCAGCGCCGGCACGACGTGTGATCCGTTTAAGTCGTAGTTATCGCCGGGGCCATAGAGATTGGTCGGCATCGCTGCCAGATAACGTGTGCCATGTTGCCGGTTGATTGCCCAGCACTGCTCGATGCCCGCGATTTTAGCAACGGCGTAGGGCCGATTGGTCGGTTCCAGCGGCCCGGTCAGCAGATGCGCTTCCTGCATCGGTTGAGGACAGTCTCGGGGGTAGATACACGACGATCCGAGGAAGAGGAGTCTCTGGATGCCATGTTTTAGGGCGGCGCCAATGACGCTGGTCTGAATGCCAAGATTGTCCTGAATGAAGTCCGCCGGGTAGGAATGGTTGGCGAGAATTCCGCCTACGCGAGCGGCGGCCAGAACGACGACCTCCGGTTTCTCCTGCGCGAAAAAAGTATCCACAGCAGCGGCGTCGCACAGATCAAGATCGGCATGACTGCGCGTAATGAGCTCCTTGAATCCCGATGCCTGAAGGCGACGCAGGATGGCGGAACCGACCATGCCGCGGTGTCCTGCGACGAAGATGCGTGTTGAGGGGGTCATCGATTCTGGGGGCAATTAGCGAGCGAACGGGGATTTTAAGCCCCCATCCCATCACTTTGTCTGCGCACCGATATAATTCCAGCGCTCATCAACTGGCCGGAGCGTGTCGCTCGTATGTCTTGTTCAAATTTGAAAGTGCTGAATGCGCTTGTCGCGGCTGATCGGGCCGAAGAAAGTTGAGACAGGAACGACGGCGAATCGCGGTTTTCCTGGCGACGTCCGGGCACAGCGGTGTGGATAGAGCGGCGCGCAATTTGCTTCCTGCGCTGGTGCAGCAGGGTTACGCCGTTGATTTGCTCAAGGTGCGCCGACATGGGCCGGAACTGGATGTGCCGCTAATGGACGGTTTGCGGGTCATCGATCTGGGCCATGCTCATGTCTATGGCTGCGTATTGGCTCTGGCCCGTTATTTGCGCCGCGAGCGGCCCTATCTTCTTTTATCCGGCAAGGATCGCGTCAACCGCGCTGCGCTTATGGCGGCCTGGCTATCCGGCGCCCGCAGGCAGCTGAAGCTGATCTTCTGGATCGGATCGCCAGTGTCCCAGGAGGTCGCGCATAAAGGGTGGTGGCGCCGATTCCGCCATCGTTTCTGGATGCGTAGTCTGTACCCGCGCGCTGACCAGTTCCTCGCCGATTCACCCGGCATCAGTGCCGATTTGGTGCGCTACACAGGCGTCAGCTCGGAAACGGTGCAGGTTGTCCCGCATGCGGTGATCCCTGAATCCCTCTTTGCTGAAGTGCCAGCTCGGCCGGAGCACCCGTGGCTGGCGCCGGAAGCGCGGCCGCTGGTCCTGGCCGTAGGCGAGTTGTCTGATCGCAAGGACTATCCCACCTTGCTCCGCGCGTTCGCGGACTTGGTCGTCGATGTGCCCGCGCACCTGTTGGTGATCGGCCGTGGCAAGCGCCTCGAAGAATTGCGTGATTTGTCGAAGCAGTTGAGTATTTCAGATCGGGTCGAATTTCTCGGATTTCGCAGCGATGTCTACGGCTTCATCGCCCATGCCAATCTGCTGGCACATGCAGCGATCAGCGAGGGACTGGGATTCGTCTTGATTGAGGCCCTGGCCTGCGGGACGCCAGTAGTGGCAACCGACTGCCCGACGGGTCCGCGCTCGGTGCTCAGGGATGGTTATTATGGTTCGCTGGTGCCGGTAGGCGATTACCGGGCGCTGGCGCAAGCAATGCGAAAGACACTGCAGGCCCCGCCGGACCCGGATCTGCTCAGAGAAGGCGCGCGACCTTACGCGGTGAAGGCCGCCGCTCGCGCATTCGCTGCCGCTTTTGTCGGCGAATAATTCGCTCGGAACTTCTTGGATTACTGTGCAGAGCGCTTGATTCAAACTGCCCTGATCAGAGGGCGAGACTGAGGGCTCGAACTGGACGACATCTCCGAGTAACAAATAAGCGACACGCTTGCTCTGGACGGACTTTGATGCATGCCGTCAAAGCGGTCTCTCAGACGGCACCCCTGTCAGCTGTGTAATCGGTAGATCAGGTTGTCGCCTTTTTCTTCGCAGCTGTGCGGATGTTGATCAAGGGCTGCCCGCACCAGCTTTCCGGAGTCTGGCCGGAAGCGGTCGTGAAGTTCGATGATGAGCATGCGCGTCTTCGACAACCAGTCATGGCAGGAAGGGTCAGCGAAAATTTCACACTCGCCGCCTTCGATGTCGATCTTGCAGATGTCGATTGTGTCAGCGCCGAATTCCTGCATCAACGCGGGGATGGTTGTTGCGCGAATGGCATCGGGTCGGGGTTCGGTTGATTCAGCCATGCGGAAACCTGACTTCACATCGTCCGGGTTTGCGACATAAAGATATGCCTCGCGCGGCCACAATCCGGCCTTGATCGGCTGGACCTGATTCAGGTGTCCAACGTTTTTTTGCAATTGGGCAAAGTTGGAGTCTTCCGGTTCGATCGACACGATGCGCGCGTCGGGGTAGCGCGAGGCGAGGAAGGAGGACGTGTATCCGACGTTGGCGCCGGCGTCGATGATGAATTTCGGCGGTGGGTCCATGGGAAGGTCGTATTCCTGCTCCAGCAGCACATCGCTGAGCATATTGCGATCGGAAGTGCGAGGGCGCACCCAGACCGGCTCGGCAACGTCGGGAACACGCACCTGAAACGGACTCGATGCGTACTTGGACAGTGCATACAGGCGCAGACCCTGCCAGGTGCCGAGAACTTGGGTGTAGCGCGAGATGCCTGCTGCCATGTGTAGGATTCCGTCTGCCTTGCTTGGTTTGCTGTCGGTGTGCGGATAGTATGCACGGCGCTTTTATTGTTGCGCCAACCTGACGAGCCATCCAGACCCGGACGTTATTCGTGTTGCTCTCCAACCGCTATAACTTTCTCTATGTCCATATCGCCAAGACCGGTGGGACCAGCGTGCGTGCCGCACTCAAGTCTCTGCAGTGGCGCGATCCTTATTACATGGCGCAATGGGCCTGCTCCCGCCTCTCGGGGCTGAGCGGCCATCGCATTGCGGCTAAATTGCCGCGACATGCGAAAATCATCTGTGCGCAGGAAATGCTGCCAAAGGAATTTTTCGACACGCTGTACAAGTTTGCCTTTGTGCGCAATCCCTGGGATCTGCAGGTTTCGAGCTATCACCATTTGAAACGTGAGCGGCCGCATCTGCTGGCAGGGCATGAGTCTTTCGAGGAATTCACGCGCTGGAAGCTCAATCCTGAGCGGCCTTATCAGTATCATCTGGATACCGCGATGACGCCGCTGACCGACTATCTGTCAGACATGCGCGGCAATTTGCTGACCAATTTTATTGGGCGCTACGAACGCCTGCAGGACGACTGGGCGCACATTTGTGCGCAGCTCAATATCCCGATGACGCAACTACCGCATAAGCGTCAGGCCACCGACCGAGGCAAGGACTACCGCAGCTACTACAGCGATGATTTGGCGGAAAAGGTCGGCCAGTATTTTCAACGCGATGTGCAATTGCTCGGCTACCGCTTCGACCCGCAAGAATAAATTTTCCTTACTGCGCCGGACGATGCCCTAAAGGTCTGGCGTAATACGTTTGTAGGGAAGCTTATCCGGGTGGCCACCGGGCCAGCCTGCGCGAAGCTAATTCACCCGATGATTGAGTACCGGGAAGGACGTTCTCAAAGTCGCCTGTTTCTGCCGATCCAGGCCAGCCAGGGCGATGCCTTCCCCTTTTTCGTGGCAGGCCAGCACCGTGCCCCAAGGGTCGATGATCATTGAATGTCCCCAGGTATTGCGGCCGCCGGGATGGGTGCCGACCTGGCCGGGCGCAAGGACAAAGCATTGGTTCTCGATGGCGCGCGCGCGCAGCAAGACCTCCCAGTGGGCCGATCCCGTGTTTTCGGTGAATGCCGCAGGAACGCAGAGCAGGGTGGCGCCTTTTGCAGACAGGGCGCGATACAGTTCAGGGAAGCGCACGTCATAGCAGATGCTCAACCCCAATTTGCCCGCCGGTGTGTTGACGGTGACGGCGCGCCAGGTTGCCGCGGCAATATTTTTTGACTCGCGGTAGTCCTGAGTACCTTTTTCCGTTTCAAGCTGAACGTCAAACAGATGAATCTTGTCGTAGCGAGACAGACATTGACCCTGGGCGTCATAAACCAGGCAGGCTGCCCAGACTCGATCGGGGTCTCCGTCCACAGCCACGGGCACGCTTCCAGCGATGATCCATATTTTGAGTTGGCGCGCAGTCTGCGCTAGGAAATCCTGTATCGGACCTGTGCCGAATGTTTCAGCGTGCGCCAGCTTGGCCGATTCGCGCGCACCGGCAAAGGCAAAATTTTCTGGCAGGGCAGCCAGACAAGCACCTTGCTGCGCAGCCTGCACCAGCAGCCGGCGGGCGGTCTCCAGATTTGTCGGCACATCGTCTCCGGAATTCATCTGCAGTGCTGCGACACAGGGTTTGATCGTGGGAAATTCAGTGTTTATATCCATAAGCAAGCTGTTCCGCGTGTTTATTTGGAGCCGATCTTCACAACCTGAGGGTCGTCCCAGGAGCCGGTGAGCTGATAACTCAGTTTGCCCACTTCTTCCAAAGGTTTGTCCAGCACTTCCTGAGCGATCATGGCCAGTGCCGCTGCCGCTGGGCCCCCCAGCAGCAAAGCCCCGAGCGTGACACCTGAACTCATATCAGGGTTGACTGTAATGCGCTGATCATAGCTGCGGTCTGTGAGGCCGACCTTGCCACGCACTTTCATCTTTAACGACGGTCCATCAATGTTGAGATCCTTGGTTACCGCGACGCCATCGGAAATGTTGAAGCCGCCCTTGATCTGATCAAAGCCGAGACCTTCGGAGACCACGTCCCGAAAATCCAGGGACAGGCGTCGCGGGATGGCCCAGAAGTTGAGTAGCCCGAGTACGCGGCCGGCACCGGGCTTGACCGTACGCAACATCCCGTCTTTGAGGCGAAGTTCGAGCGTCCCGACTGCCTCGCTCCAGACGATGCCGTTCGGAGCGTGCTTGTCACCGGGAAGCCATCGAAACTGGCCGTTCATGCGGCTGCGCTCGGCTGCGATGCTTGGCGCATAACCCAGGCCCTCGAGGACGTCGTCGATCTGTGTGGTATTCGCAGAAAATTTGATATCGCCTGAGGATCGTTGTGCCGCCCTGATCCATTGACCGCTCACGTTCAGCCGTGTGTTTCCACCGGTGGTGCGTAATTTCTCGATGCGCTGACCGTGAGGGACACGCTGGCTCAGGAATGCCAGTTGGCCGAGATTGGCATCGCCCAGATGCATCTGGGCGACGGTCAGATCAATGACGGGCAGCCGCGCCGGGTCAGCTGGCGCGTGTACGGGCGGTGTCTTTTGTTTGTCCTGCGCTAGGGTCTCTGCCTCACTCGAGCGAGTCTCGGGATGCGTCAGGCGCATGTGCTCAAATCGCCCGATGATGGTTCCGCCCTGGGCGCTGTCGACAAAATTCAGTCCACCGTCGGCTCCGTCTCCGGAGAGATCGGTTCGCCAGCCCTTTGCGGTGGTCTTGTGCAGCATGCGAACACTATCCACCGATTGACCTGCGATCAGCAGATGTCCAACGCTCAAATCCGCACTCAGTGCGATCGGCGCGGGGTCGGCCGCGCGCCGCGTGTCCCTGGTCTCAATCGACGAATGCCCCGATGGATTCTTGAACAGCCGGATCCAGTCCAGTGGGGCAAGATTTTCCACAGCACCGCTGATTCGGATTCCATCTTCGCTGGCTTTTGGCGCTGGGCCGCTACCGGCCCGGATACGCCCTCGCCGAAGTTGTAACTTCTGCTGAGCATCTTTGGAAAACACAAGGTCAACGCCCAGGCGATTGTCGATTTCCACCGCCACGTGCAGTGGAACATGCCGCTGAGATTCAATCCTCAACGTCAGGGGCCAGGAATCTTCCGCCGGCTTTTGCATGGGAGGCGGCAATGACATGTCCAGGCCGTTGAGATTGCTGCGCATTGTGATGTCGCCGGCCTGATCACCGTCCAGCGGCATGTCCAGTGTCCAGTGACTGCTGCCTTTGAGGGGCGCGTGCAGGAAATTTGGAAGCAGGGCCCCCAAGGGCCCGGCCGTCCCGTCAGACAGGTACTTGAAGTTGCCATGTAGCCAGAGCTGATCATTTTCTCTGCCGATGCTGGCGTGGAACGGCGTGTCATAGATTCGGCCCGTCAATTTTTTGGCGCTGACACTTCGATTGTCGAAGCTCAGCGAACCGTGGATATCCACGATCGGCTCGCTCAGTTGCGTCACCTGCAGTGTGGCCCCACGCATCAGCGCACGCCCACTGACTTCGGTTTGCTTAATTTGCTTGAGTGGAAGGCTAAGAGCGACCTGAACCAGCGCATTGCCACTGGCTTGTGTGCGAGAAGTCAGACCCTGAAGTCGAGGTGACAAGGGCGATTCGCGCAGGAAGGTGTAGAAATTTCCTGCATCGCCCTCAACTTCTGCGTCAATGGTCAGAATCGATTCCTTGAAACTGGCGATCTCGGCCCTGACCGACCGCATTTGATTGCCACTGATGCGCCCAGAGCTCCCCTTTATTTTCAGGCTGTTTCCACGGATTGAAAGTTCGGCATCGAGTTTGTCGATCAACGGCCAGTCTGGCGCAAATGCGAGCTTTCCATCTGCGAAGTTGAGGTCAAGCGCAAAGGTGCCAGGCTTGCCAACAAAGGGAAAATTGCTCAAGTCGCCGTTGATGTAGAGCGTGCCGGATTTTGCGCGCCCCGACACGATGGACTGGCTGAGCCAGGCCCGAAGTTTCTCGGGCCAGATAAGCGGAATATGGGCTTTGAAACGGCGAACGTCCGGTGCGGAAAATTTCGCCTTGAGGTTGATTTCAGGTGACTTGTTCGGGTCGGTTGGGATGCCCAGCTTCACGCTGCCGCTACCGACACTGCCGTCTAGTTTCCAGCCAAAATCCGGCATGCTGAGTTGCCAGTCCTGATCGCCCTGTGACCAGCTGAGTGCGCCGCTGATAGAGTCAAATGCCAGCTCCTGCGGGAAAACGCGCGGGAAGTCGATGACAAACGGCGATTGGTCGAGGGTCACACTGCCTCCGTCCTGATTGGCCGAAAAACTGCCGGACAGCGAACGGAACCCCGGTGTGCGCTCACTACCGGCAAGGCTCATGTCCTTGATTTCAGCCTGAAGATCAAAGTGCGCCTTGGCGTCCTCGAACGCCGGCGAGCGCCAGTCGAGACTCAGTCCGAGGATCTCCCCGTCTAGACTCTGCAGACGCGCTCTGGCGTCGGCGATGGCAAGGCCTCGAAACAAGGGAAACCAGGGTGCGATGTCGCCAAGCATCAGGTAATCGGCCTGCATATAAATTTGAGATGCCCCATCATCCTGGCGCCATAGCTGCAGCCGGGCGCGTGATTCGGGCCAGGGACCCTTGAGGCCGCTGATCGCAAATTCGGTCACATCGAGAATCCAGCCGCGGCTTTGGGGCACCAGGCTGGCGATAAATCGAATGTCCTTGAGGGTGGTGAAATGATCACCCCGATGACCTTCCATGCGAGAGGCGTCCAGATCAATCGACACATCACCCAGGCGACCGTTGTCCAGCGTGCCCTCAAGTTGCATATGGGTGGAGCCGAAATACACCACCGAGCCCTCATTCAGGGCTGCATTGAGCCAGGGAAGGCTGCGCAGCTTTTCCAATTCCAGCGACCACTTGCCGTTCCAGGTTTCGGGTGATCGGAGGTCGCCGCTAATATCAGCAGAAAAAGTGACCGTGGAGCCGATGGAGGACGGCAAGTCCAGCTCCGCTCTGGCACTGCCCTTGCCGTCAGAGAATTCGATTTTCAGATCGACCAGAACAAAATCTGACACCGGAGTTTGCAGGCGCGCATCGTCCAGCTTGAGGCCGCTGTCCCGTAGACGAACGGTTTTGAATCGACTGAGTTCGCGCAGCCAGTCCTGCGTTGCACGTGCGGGCATTCCGGCAGTGTCAATGCCGCGCAGGCTGAGCTGACCCTGTTTGTCGATCCGTGCATGCAACTCGAGGCCAGACAGTTCGATGTGCTGCGGAGTGGCATCGCCGTGAAAAAGCCGTTTGGCGCCGAATCCGACTCGCAGCGTGCGCGCCGACAGCGCCGGCGTGTGCTGGTCGGCGCCAAATAAGGTGACATCAGTTAGGTCCAGTCGCGGTGCCAGCCCACTCCAGCCCAGGCTGATTCCGCCGATCTCGATCGGCTGGCCGACTGAGGCGGAGACATAGTCGGAGAGTTGTTCACGGAAGCCCGGCGCGATTTGTACGATCAACTGGAAGCTTGCCGTGAGCAGCGCGCCGGTGATCAGAATCAGGGCGCCGACCGTGACCAAGCTAGTCCACCAGCGCCGCCTTAGCCGTTCCATGACGCTCTCGGCGCGTGGCCACCGCAAAATTTGAGGGAATGAATGCGCATATCCTGCAAGTTTATGCTGGCGACGCCGATTTCGCGCTGAACAGTTGCTGCTTTCGTGATGCGTGCTGCCTCAGCTGCAAGGCGCTTAAGTCCATAATCCAGATCATCATGAATTTCAGCGGATACGGGCTTTCTGTTTGCCTTGCGTGCCCAGCGCCAGTGGGCACTGCCATTTATTGGGGTGCTTGGAAACGGACGCGTCGTTTGCAGGGCTAAAGTGGCACGACATCAAAGCTTTCGGGGTGATACGCCGGTTCGGATTGCAGCCGAATCGGGCGGTTGAGCGTGGCTTCAGTTTCCGCCAGACCCATGGACGCGTCTTCAGTCAGAAGTTGCACGACCTCCGGCGCCGCCAAGACCAGGAATTGCTTGGCCTCGAACTGTCGCGCCGCACGGATGACCTCACGAACGATGTCGTGGCACAGGGTATCGGCGCTCTTGATCGCAGCTCGGCCATCGCAGGTCGGGCAGGGCCTGCACAATATGTGTCCCAGTGATTCACGTGAACGTTTTCGCGTCATTTCGATCAGGCCCAGCGGCGAGAAGTCGTAAACCTGAGTGCGCGCCGTATCTCGCTTGAGCTCCTTTTCCAATGTGCGCATGACCTGAGTGCGGTGATCGGCATTGCGCATGTCAATGAAGTCGAGCACGATGATGCCGCCCAGATTGCGCAGTCGCAGCTGGCGCGCAATGGCCTGAGCCGCCTCAAGATTGGTCTTGAGGATGGTTTCTTCCAGAGTTCGATGTCCGGTAAAAGCGCCGGTGTTGACGTCGATGGTGGTCATGGCCTCGGTCTGGTCTATGACCAGGTGGCCGCCGGATTTCAGGTCCACATGGCGGCTCAGGGCACGATCAATATCATCCTCGACGCCGTAAATATCAAAGATCGGCGCGCTGCCGGTGTAGTGCTCGATACGCGACTCGGCGTGCGCGACAAATACTTTGGCGAACTGCTGCACGCTTTTGAATTCTTCGAAGTTGTCAATGCGCACGCGCTCGATGTCGTCGCCTAGCAAGTCGCGCAGGATGCGCATGGATAGCGGCAGATCCCCGTGCACCAGGCTGCGCGGTGGCGTCCGCCGCGCCTGTTCGCTGATGGCGGTCCACAGGTGCAGCAGAAACTTGAGGTCTTCTGCCAGTCGGGCTTCTTCCACGCCCTCGGCGGCAGTGCGCGCGATGACACCAAAGTTCGGTGCAATCTCGGCGCCCAGCTTGGTGACCAATTGCTTCAGGCGACTGCGCTCAACCTCATCCTCGAGTCTTGCCGAGGCGCCGCAATGTGGCTCAAAGGGCAGCAGCACCAGATAGCGCGAGGGCACCGACAAGAGGGTAGTGAGCCTGGCGCCTTTGCTGCCTAGCGGATCTTTGAGTACCTGGACCAACACTTCCTGGCCATCGTGCAGCAAGGTTTGAATCGGCGGTAACTGTCGCGATGCTTCCGGGTGGCTGCGGGACTCTTCCTCGTCCTTGCCTCCGCCATTGACCGGGAAGGTCATCATGTCGGCCACATGCAGAAAGGCGGTGCGCTCCAAGCCAATCTCGATAAACGCAGCCTGCATGCCGGGCAGCACCCGCTGCACGACGCCCTTGTAGATATTGCCAACCAGACCGTGGCGCGCCGAGCGCTGGATATAGATTTCCTGAGCGGCGCCGCCTTCGACCAGGGCGACCCGGGTTTCCTGCTGTCCGATGTTGACGAGAATTTCGGTGCTCATGCGGGCGGGATAGTAGGCTCAATAGACAATCGTCGCAGAAGTGCGATGGTTTCGAACATGGGTAGACCGACCACACCGGTATAGCTCCCGTGAATTTCGCGGACCCAGCGGGCCGCCAGTCCCTGTATGGCGTAACTGCCGGCCTTGTCCTGCGGTTCGCCGCTGCGCCAGTATGCCGCCGCTTCGGCCTGGCTGATCGGGCCAAAGAGCACCTCGGTGCAGGTCGCATCCATAAAATGCATGTCGCCAAGACAGGCGGCGACAGCGGTATAAACCTGATGACGGCGATCAGAAAGACGCGTCAGCATGCTGATCGACTCTTCGCGGTCCGCCGGCTTCCCGAGGATGCGACCATCCACGGCTACGACCGTATCGGCTGCGAGTATGCCAAGCGGCATGGACGCATCGGCCCGAGCGCCGACGGCTTCGGCCTTGTCCATGGCCATGCGACGCACAAAATGATCTGGTGATTCGCCGACGCGCCATTTTTCTTCAATATCTGCGGGCATCGCCTCGAAGCTGTAGCCCGCGTCTCTCAGCAATTGAATTCTGCGGCTCGATTGCGAGGCAAGATAAAAGTCGAAGTGCATTTGCTGAAATAGGCCAAACTTTAGGGGATCGCTGCGGAATCGGCCATTGATTGTACTGATTCCATCACAATGCTGAATTAAAAAAGATATGAAAAACAGTTAATTGAACTTATCAGCCGGGATAATCAGTGGCGGAAGCTGATGTCTGAACCCTGCATTCCTACGCCAATACCTTACCTTGTCTTGCCGGACCGGCATTCCTGCACGGGGCTCGGGCGCAGGGCAGGGAATCAAGGCCGGGCCGGGGATCGGTTTGTCCCTGCGGAGCTGATAAATTACAGAACCCGCCAGTACACTAATTCGCCATGCGGGCGCGAATCCAATTTTTATGAACGTATGAAGACACTTTCACCATCAGAATTTCAGGCTTTTCTGGGGCTGCCGAATGTGCAGCTGATTGATGTTCGCGGCGCTGAAGAAGCCGCAATCGCAACGCTTGCTGAAGCGCGACTTATCCCCTTGCAGCAGCTGAGTGAACAAATGAGTACGCTGAATACAGCGCTGCCGCTGGCCGTTTTTTGCCATCACGGCATACGAAGCGAGATGGCTTGCAGACTGCTGGAACAGAATGGGTTTTCAAATGTCGTGCACCTTGACGGCGGCGTTGACGCCTGGGCTCTAGAGATCGATGCATCGATGAAGCGATATTAGAAAAACAGTATCAGGACCATGATTCCTACTCCCCCGCAGCTTTTTGCCGCCATGCTCATTTCAGGTTTAGCGCTGAGCTCGACCGCCAGTGCCAATGAGTTGATGCGGGTTTATGAACGCGCCCTGGGGCAGGACATGCAGCTACAGGCCGCACGGCATGCGCGAGACGCGGCGCTGGAAGCCAGGCCACAGGCTCGGGCAGCATTGCTGCCGCAAATCAATGGAAGCTACGGCTATCAGGAGCTGGATGAGTCGGGCACCGAAGGCTTCGGCGCTGGCCCGGAAGTGCCGGTTGATCGTCAGAGCACGCAGAAAGGCCTCACCGTGCGGCTCGATCAGGTCTTGTTTGATTGGGCCGCATTTCGCCGTTATGCGCAGGCCGGTGATCAGGTCGCCCTAGCCAGAGCGGAGTACCACAAAGCAGAGCAGTCTCTCGTGCTGCGGACCGCACAGGCTTATTTCAATGCCCTGAGTGCGTCTGACAATCTGCGCTTCTCGATAGCAGAGAAAGATGCATTCGAGCGCCAGCTGGACCAGGGGCGTACCCGTTTCGAGCTTGGTCTGGCCGCAATTACTGAGATTCAGGAAGCGCAAGCTCGGTTTGATCTGGGCAGCGCGCAGGAAATCCTGGCGCAACAACAGCTGGCTAATGCGCGCGAGGCCTTGTTCGAAATTGCCGGTCGCGGTGAGGGTGCTCTGGTGCCACTGCAGGACGAAATTCCGCTGCATCCGGCCCAGCCCGGACATGTCGAGCCCTGGTTAGTGACCGCACGCGCCAATAATCTGGATCTGGTCGCAGCCCAGTTGCGTATCGAAGCAGCGGAAAAAGGAATTGATGTGGCGCGCGGTGCTCATCTGCCCAGCATAGGGGCCCTGGCGCAGTATCAGGACCTGGAAGCTTCGGGTGGCCGTTTCAGTGGCGAAAGCGAAATTGAAACAGTCGGTATTCAAGTGGACGTCCCGATCTTCGCCGGGCTTGCCACGCGATCACGCCTCAATCAGGCCAGGGCCACGCAACGGCAATTGGCGGCGCAAGGCGAGGGGCTTGAGCGGGCCGTAGAACGCCGAACCCGCGATGCATTCCTCGGGGTCATGGCCGGTGTGGCACGAGTCAAAGCCCTGAGTCAGGCCGTGGTCTCCAGCAGAACCGCGCTTGAGGCCAGCGAGATTGGCCTTGAAGTAGGTACCCGGACCACGGTTGATGTGCTCAACGCACAGAGTGCCCTGTTCAGTGCCCAGCGCGATTATTCGCGCGCGCGCTACGATTATCTTCTGGCCGTGCTCTCACTCAAGGCGGCAGCGGGTACGCTCGGCCAGAAAGACCTGCGCGAGATTGACGGACTGTTGCTCAGCGCAAAAGCTGAATAGTTGGATAGGCGGCCGATCGTGAGCATCGGCGTCTGATTCGCGCGTCGGTACGTTTATAGTCTCAAGTCCCGCATGTTCCCGGTTTTGCCATGATGAAGCTTCCTAGACTTGTCTCTTTACTGCTCGCAGCCGCTTTGATCACGAGCGGCCCGGCGCAATCTCAGGGCCTGGCGTCCCGAGATTTGGACCGCATACCACTGCACGTTCTGTCAGGGGCAGCCTTGAGCCAGGTACGCGATGCCTTGCCCGAGGCAGGACGTAAGGGACCGGCGCGGCTAGCGGTCTCGGTGCCGATGGCGCTGGGTCTGGACGATGGCATCTGGATTGAAGAGGCTGATGTTTCGGTCTGGCGCAGCCGCGTCTATTCGGCGGGTGCCACTTTGCTGGTCGCCTACTTTGACCGGCTGTCCCTGCCCGAAGGGGGCGAACTACGGTTTTCAGACGTGGCCGGCACGACGGTACAAGGACCGTATACGCAGTCACAGGCGGTGGATGGCGGTCTGTGGACCGCCCTGGTGCCTGGTGAGGAGGCCCTGATCGAAATCCAGGTGCCCGGTCAGAGTCGCGACCAGGTCGATCTGGCCCTGGCCCGACTCGGTCACGGGGTGTACCCATTGCGCGGCCAAGGCGTTCCCGCCAAATCCGGCGGCTGCAATATTGATGTGGCCTGTCCTCAAGCCAATGCCTGGCGCGATCAGCTCCGGTCGGCCGTGCGATTGCAGATACCCACCGGCCTCACGGTCAGCCTGTGCAGCGGGCAGCTGATGAATAACTCAGCACAAAACAATACACCCTATGTGCTCACCGCCAATCATTGCGGCATCAGCAGCGGCGGATTGCTGAGTCCGAGCAATGCAGGAGGCGTGGTTGCTTATTTTAATTACGAGACTTCGAGCTGCGGCGGAACGCCGGACGGATCTCTCACCCAGACCATTACCGGGTCAATCCTGCGCTTTAATCATTCGCGTTCTGATCACTCGCTGATCGAGCTCAGCTCGAAGCCGCCCTCGGCTTTCGATGTGTATTACTCGGGGTTTGATGCCAGTGCCGGCATTTCGCCCACCGGCGGTGCCAGCCTCCATCATCCCAGTGGTGACGAAAAGCGGATCAGTCTGTTCAATACCCCCGCCCCGCGTCAGACCATCACGCTGGCCGGCGGAAGCAACGGGGCGACCACGGTGGATGCCTATACGGTCAAATGGAGCCAAGGGGTCACCGAACTGGGCTCCTCCGGCGGCGGTCTGTGGAATCAGCATCATCTTCTGGTCGGCGTGCTCTCTGGTGGCTCGTCAGCCTGTGACGATGCCTCTACAGCTGTCGATGAGTCCAGCAACCCTGATCATTTTGGCCGTCTGGATGTGGCTTGGGCGAATGGCATTAATCAGTTTCTGGATCCGGACGGCAGTGGCCGGGTAGTGGCCGGCAAAAATCCGGCTAACTCGCCGGTGCCGACACCAACTCCCACACCAGCGCCCTCTGCTAATAATTCAGGCGGCGGCGGGGCCCTTGGCGGCAGTCTGGTTTTGATCCTGTTAGCCGCTGGCGTGCTGCGTCGAAGCGTCGCCAGGACTCAGTCCCGATCGGACGCGCGCTGATCGCGACCGCGCTTTAGCCCAGCGTTCGGGACTGGAGCAGACGGCCTGTAGCGGAGGCTGTGCCCATTCCTCGCCGGATCAGGGGCGTGGCGATGAGCGCGACCAGGCCGGCGGCTAGACCGAACCAAAGCATGGTTTCGAACAGCGTCTCGTATTTTCTGGCCGCCGCCAGAACATCGATGAGGCCGTCGGCCGCGTTCTCGATCGAGGCGATCTTTGCAAAGGCAGCTGCGAGCACTTCAGAGTAGGCCGTGGCCAGGAACCATACGCCCATCATCAGGCTCATCACGCGGGCGACCGAGAGTTCCGTGACCGCAGATAAACCGATCGGTGACAACATCACCTCACCAGCGGCCAGAATCAGATAGGCGCAGACCAGCCACCAGACACTGGCCAGCTCAGATTCGCTGACGCCGTTGGCTGCCACGATCAAAGGTACAAAAGCCAGGCCGGCCAGAAACAGGCCCAGTGCGCTTTTCAGCGGCGTGCTCGGATTCAGGTCGCGGCGTGCCAGCCAGGGCCACAGCCAGGCGAAAATGGGCGATAACAGCACAATAAATAAGGCGCCCAGAAAAGTCAGCGAGCCGGCAGTCATTTCAAGTCCGAGCAGAGTCCTGTCCATCAAACGGTCGCTGAAGGCGAGCCAGGACCCATAGCTTTGCTCGTACAGCGTGAAGAAGATCAGGCAGCAAAGGATTAGTGCGACCAATGACAGCATCTGCCGGCGCTCAAGAACACTGCAGCGGGTCTTCAGAAACCAGATAAACCAGCTCAGGAAGACGGCAGACACCAGATGCATCGCTCCGTGCACCGTCCAAGTGTGCTGAATCAGTTGCCAGACGAGCAAGGTGCCAGCCAGGGCGCCCAGATAAATCCAGTGTTCGGCGCACAGGCCGCAGCGTTTGCGCAGCAGCCTTTCTGGCTGTGGCGGCTCGGCATGGCCGTGCAGATGTTTCTGACCCTTTAGGAAAACGAACAAACCCAGAATCATGCCTGCACCTGCCGCCCCAAAGCCGTAGCGCCAGCCATAGGTTTCACCCAGCCAAGCGCAGATCAGACTCGACAACAGGGCGCCGAGATTGATGCCCGCATAGAACAGGGTGAAGCCGGAATCGCGTCGTGGATCGCCAGCGCGATAGAGTTTGCCGACGATGGTGGAAATATTGGGTTTGAGAAAGCCCACGCCCATGACAATCAGGGCCAGCGAAAGATAGAACACCTGAAGTGCGGCGTGATCGCGCAGGATCTCGCCGCCGACGCGGCTGGCCTGCACCCCTTCAAAGGCCATGCCCAGATGGCCCATCACCAGTAACACGCCGCCAAAGATCACGGCCTTGCGCATGCCCAGGTAACGATCCGCGAGCAGGCCGCCGAGCACTGGCATGGCGTAGACCAAGCCGCCGTAAGCGCCGAGGAGATCGTAGCTGGCGTCGTCAGAAAACAGGTGATATTTAGTGATGTAGAGGAATAACAGGGCCTTCATTCCGTAGAACGAAAAGCGTTCCCACATCTCGGTAAAGAAGCAGACGTACAAGCCTTTCGGGTGTCCAAGGAACTCGTCGTTCCCGGCATCGGCCGATGGTGAAGCCAGAGATGCCGTGGTCTGCATCACGGCATTGTTCAAATGAAAAGCGGGCCAGTCAAACCTTTTCTTTTAAATCAGGAAATGACTGACCCGCCCTTGTTCTTCAGAAACTAAGCGTGCTTAACGGCGCCCGCTGGCGTAACGACCGCCACCTTTGCCTTTGCCGCCGCGCTTGTCGTCCTTGCGCTCCTCGTTGACGCGGATGAGGTTGCCGCGCACATCCCGGCCATTGAGACCGGCGATGGCGGCGCGTGCTTCATGGCCTTCCATTTCAATAAAACCGAAACCCTTGCACTTGCCGGTAAAGACGTCGTGCATGAGCTTCATTGAGCGCACAGTGCCGTGTTCGGAAAACAGCTCGGTCAGCTCCTTTTCAGTCATATCTGGTGGAAGATTGCCGGCGTAGATTCGTCGCATGTTGTTCTCCTTGAAAAGCGATGACTCGTATTAAGTGAAATATGATGTTGATTACTTGATTCGCAAGTCCGCGCGCCTCGGCGTTTCTTTGCGTTTAAAAAAGCTGCTTATGAACCGCCCGAGGCGCCTCGATTACCGCCCCCGCCTCCGCGAGCGTTTCGGCCAGAACCACCCTGACGTGAGCCACTTCCGCGAGATGAATTGGAAGGTCCGCCGCGTTTGCGAGCGGGGGCCCCGTGACGACCCCGCGAGTTCTTGTGCGACTCTGGTCTGTCAGGTGGGCGCGCTGCTCTTTCAGCGATTTCTTCGGCACTGGGCTTGGATCCCGGCTCGAAGCCCGGCACCACGCTGGAAGGAATATCCTTCTTCAGCAGTCGCTGAATATCACGCAGAAAACCGCGTTCCTCCGAGCAGACCAATGAAATGGCCTCACCCTCGCAGCCGGCACGACCGGTGCGGCCAATACGATGCACATAGTCCTCTGGCACATTGGGCAACTCGTAATTGATCACATGAGGCAACTGATCAATGTCGATGCCGCGCGCGGCGATATCCGTGGCGACCAGTACACGAACCTGCCCGCCCTTGAACTCGGCCAGGGCCTTGGTGCGCGCGTTCTGAGACTTGTTGCCGTGGATGGCGACCGCGGTGATGTGCTGCCGACCGAGCTGTTCGGCGAGGCGGTTGGCTCCATGTTTGGTGCGGGTAAAGACCAGCACCTGTTGCCAATCGCCCTCATTGATCAAGTGCGCCAGTAAGGCATTTTTCCTTGATTTATCAACATGATGCGCGCGCTGCTCTACCAGCTCCGTCGGCGTATTGCGCGGAGCGACATCCACGCTCACTGGGTTCTGCAGCAGACCTTCGGCCAGACCGCGAATTTCGGGGTTGAACGTGGCTGAAAACAGCAGATTCTGACGCTTTTTGGGAAGGGACTGGATGATTTTGCGGATATCACGAATGAATCCCATATCGAGCATGCGATCCGCTTCGTCTAGAACCAGCGTCTCAACCGCCGACAGGTTCAGATTGCCCTGCTGCAGATGATCCAGCAGGCGGCCGGGCGTGGCCACGATAATGTCGACGCCGCGGCGGAACTGCGAAATCTGCGGATTCTGGCCAACGCCACCAAAGATGATGGCGGTCTGGAAACCTTTTAGCTGGCGACCATAGGTTCTGACGGAATCGCCCACCTGAGCGGCAAGCTCGCGTGTTGGCACCAGCACCAGCACACGCGGCAGGGGGCGCGGCGAGGTGCTGCTGAGCCGATGCAGGATCGGCAAGGTAAATGCGGCCGTCTTGCCGGTGCCGGTCTGGGCAGCAGCGAGCAGGTCTCGGCCTTCAATCACCATGGGAATGGCTTTGGCCTGAATCGGGGTCGGTTGCGTGTAACCCTCTGATTCAAGGGCGTGCAACAGCTCTGGCGCAAGGCCGAGCTCCAAAAAACTCTTCAATGAATACTCCTGAAACCGCCACACCGCGGCCAGGCGCGGACCCGGTTCAGGCAGATGACGATTGGCGAGTGCCGGACGGCACCAACGGGTTTGCTGCGGGAGAGATGCTCATCGCAGGGGCGCAACCGGAGCGCCGCTTCAAACGGTGGCGATTGTACCCGATTGCACTGGCAGGAGTGATAGCTAGGATGCCCCAATGCCTTAATGTACAGGGATTTTTCTGCTGGCCCGCACCGCTGCCGACTCGATCTGAGCGCATTCAGCGCCTGTGGAGGCGGCTTGGACGGCTGAGGCGCTGTATTTATCGACGGGAAGAATATCCCCTGAGGTGCTGTGCAGGCTCCAGCTTGAAGAGCAGGTTCGCAATTTTCAGAGCCAGTGCCATCGGAACAAAGGTGCTTATGCAGTGACGGCGAGCTTTTCCTCGTGTGCCCGGTCAAGCACCACGCGGCCAAAGGCTTCCTGGCCCAAGGTGGGCTGAAACTGACCCTCCTGCCAGGCCAGCTTGCCGCCAACAAAGACGGCCGCGACCACCCCCTGTGGGCGATTGACCAGTTGATGGTGCGCAAAGCAATCGCGCCAGATGTATTCGTAGGTCTTTTCCGGGCCCCAGCAGGAAAGTTTGTCCGGATCAATCAGGGCCAGGTCCGCAAGCGCCCCCGGTTCGATCGAGCCTACATTGATGCCGACGAACTCGGCAGGTTCTCGCGTCAGTCGCTTTACGGCGGCGGCGACCTTATTGACTCCGTCTTCCTGGGCGAATTTCAATGTGCGCAAATTGCCGTCGTAGAAGGCCATATTGGTCAGATGGGCGCCGCTGTCATTAAAGCCGGGCAGCAACAGCGGATGAAACAGCAAGCGTTTGGTCTGCGCCGGATTCCGGTTGGCGGTCACAGTAGACCAGCGAAGATCAGTATCAAAACGGCGCAACAAGCTGATCACAAAGTCAGCCTCGTCCGCCGGCTTTGGCATCGAGGCAAAGACTTCGGCCTGTCTGCCTGGCGGCATGTCATTGCTGTCACGCTGCCACTGGACCAGTCGATCGAAGACCTGTTGAAAAGATTGGCCGTTCCATTCCTGCACCGGGCAACCGTCGAAGCGCATGTCCCCCAGATCTCGCGACAGGATGTTGTCGTCCATGCGTAGCCAGCGTTTCAGGCGGGCCAGGCCAAACCCGCGTTTGCCGTGGAACCACATGCGGCGAAAGTCTGCGACCCATTGCGGGTCGCCCATGAGCGCCTCGCGACCCTGCCGATCTTCGAGGTCGAATTCATTGAGTTGTCTGAGCACCGGAACCTCTTCCGACAGCGGTGTGATGGCGCCATCGCTCCAGGTGCGAAAAGATGCAGCCAGTGCCTGAATGCGCAGGCGCCCGTCCAACAGCCTCGAATTCAGCAGGCGCGACAGAATCAGCACCAACTGGATCAGGCTACGGTTCATATGCACATCCAGTGCCGCCACGGCCGCCAGACGCAGCGGCTTGCCGCCGTTCAGTCGGCCGCAGCTGAGTCCGAAGGTACGCAGAACGTTCCTGGGACTGTCCTTGGGCGGTGTGGCCTGCCACAGGCGGTCCCATTTGCGCACGATATGGGTCAGAAATCTGATTTCGGAGAAAGGCGCGAATTGGGTGGGTATCTGTTTGGTCTTATTCGGCTGATTGGCCAGAAAATGAAACGGCAGCGCGTCGGTGGAAAAGCCGACATAGCCCTCGCGCATGCCTTGCTCGAGCAGTGCGCCCATCTTCTCGAGCTCAAGCTTGTCGGGGTCGCGCGATACGGAGTTCTGCAGCCCCATGGCTTCGATGCGCAGCATGGAATGCGGAATCATGGGCACGATATTGGGCCCCAGCGCCAACTGCTTCAGGTGTGCAAGGTAATCGGCGGAGTTATTCCAGGTGGCGGCATCCGCGACTTTGTGCAGCACATGCTTGGGCACGTTCTCTACTCGGGCAAAGCAGTCCACGATCGGGTCGACGCCGTCACGACGTTGATTGCCGAAGGCCAGGCCCAGAGAACAGTTGGCAACCAGAACCGTCGTCGTGCCGTGACGAATGGCCTCCGGCAGCTGTGGTTCAATTTCGACTTCCAGATCGAAGTGCGTGTGGATATCCAGCAGGCCGGGCATCAGCCACTTTCCGCTGCCATCGATCACTGAATCTGCCCTGGCTGCGGGCAGATCAGACTGAAGCGCAGCAATACGACCATCGGCTATGGCGACATCACATTTTTGTGGCGGTGCGCCGCTGCCGTCGAAGACCAGAGCATTCTGAATCAGCGTGTCCCAGCGAAGTGATTCTTTTTCCCCGCTACCATCCATCTCACTCGATCTCCGTCCAAAGTCCATCGCGCCATCTCGACTGCGAATAGATTAGACCTATGCAGCCCAAGCGCCGATAGGAGGACCGACCCTAAATGGTGTGTTTCCAAGATGCCGGTGAAGCGGACATAGCGCCCGGGAGACTCGGCAGGGTCATCGCTTTTTCCTCAAATTTCTGAGGACTCGAGCGCAATAATCGACCGTGTTTTGGAATCGAGCTCGCAGACGCCTTTCAGCGGCGCGAAGAGCGCTGCAACATGCTGCTGGTTGAATAGCCCTCGTGAAAATCAAGCACCAGCACGTCGCCGCCATTGGCCTTGACCGCAGCATAACCGGCGATCTCTTCGGCTTTGTAATCTCCGCCTTTGACCAGAACATCCGGCAATACTTCGCCGATCAGACGAGCTGGTGTGTCTTCTGCAAACGGCACTACGAAATCAACGCAGCGTAGCCCGGCAAGCACGCGCATGCGGTCATGGCAGCTGTTGATCGGTCGTTGCGGCCCCTTGTTGAGTCGGCGCACGGAGTCATCTTCATTGACGGCGACCACCAGTAGGTCGCCCAGCCGCCGCGCCGCTTCCAGATAACGGATATGGCCGACATGTAGCAAATCGAACACGCCGTTGGTCATGACCACGCGTTGCCCGCGACTCTTGGCGCTGCTGACGCGAGCGATCAGCTGTGACTCGCTGAGCATGCTTTCTTCGCCCGCGGCCGGTTGATGCAGGGCCAGCTCAATTTCGGATCGGCTCGCCGTGGCTGTGCCCAGCTTTCCAACCACGATTCCCGCAGCCACATTGGCGAGCTGCGTTGCATCCTCCAGCGTCATGCCGGCTGCAATACCTGCCGCCAGCGCGGCGATGACGGTGTCGCCAGCCCCGGTCACATCAAAGACTTCGCGGGCCAGCGTGGGCAGATGCAATGGCGGACTCGCGGGACGAAGCAAGCTCATGCCTTTTTCACTGCGCGTAATGAGCAGGGCTTCAAGCTCGAGTTCGGCGCAGAGGCGCTGGCCTTTCTCGACCAGAGTGGCTTCGTCCGGGCAGGGACCAACGACCGCTTCGATCTCAGCCACATTGGGCGTAAGCAAAGTCGCGCCTCGGTAAGGGCTGTAATCCGATTCTTTGGGGTCGATCACAACGGGCTTTTTCGCCGCCCGCGCCTGCGCAATCAGAGCCGGGACATCGCGTAAGGTGCCCTTGGCATAGTCCGAGAGAATCACGGCGTCCGCCTTTGCCAGCAGCTGGGTAAACGTTTCGATGTAGCACGCCCGGTCGAATGCACCTTCGGTGGCAAACGATTCTTCAAAGTCCAGGCGGATGACCTGCTGGTGCCGCGACATCACGCGCAGCTTGGTGATGGTTGGCAGACAGGCACTTTCAATCCAGTGTGCTTGCACGGCAGCGGCGGCAAGACTCTGTGCAAGCTGTGCCGCAGTTGCATCGCGGCCGACCACGCCGAGCAGCTCCGACTTCGCACCCAGCGCTGAAAGATTGAGCGCGACGTTGGCTGCGCCGCCAGGTCGGCCTTCATCGTGGCCGACTCTGACAATAGGTACCGGCGCCTCGGGCGAGATTCGCTGCGTTGCCCCGGTCCAGTAACGATCGAGCATGACGTCCCCTGCGACCAGCAGGCGAGCGTTGGAAAAATCAGGCAGCGTGATCACAAATGATTTGAATCCGGCAGGCGAATGACAGGGCGGGGCGCAGACAGATGTTAGCGCGATCGCTCAGCATGAGGTCTCCGTGTGGCTTAGCCAATGCTGGTACTGGCGGTTTTCGCCCCTGACCAGGGCGCTGTAATCGGCCTGCAGCTGCGTGGTGACGGGGCCGCGCTTGCCGCTGCCGACCTGACGATTGTCAATTTCCCTGACCGGCATGACTTCGGCCGCGGTGCCGGTAAAAAAGACCTCGTCGCAGATATAAAGCTCGTCGCGCGTGATACGTCGTTCAATCACCTCCAGGCCGCGGTCTTTTGCCAGCTGGATGACGCTGCGCCGGGTAATGCCATCCAGACAGGCATCGAGTTCGGGCGTGTGTAGCGCGCCATCCTGTACCAGAAAGATGTTTTCCACGCTGCCTTCGGCGACGTGGCCGCTGGTATCCAGTGTGATGGCCTCGTCGTAGCCGTCCTTCAGGACTTCATTCAGGGCCATCATGGAATTGATGTAATTGCCGTTTGCCTTGGCCCGCGCCATCGAGGAATTCACGTGATTGCGCACATAACTCGAAGTCTTGGCGCGAATGCCGGCTTCCATGTTTTCCGCGCCCAGATAAGCGCCCCAGGTCCAGGCCGCGATGATGATATGCGTGCGCAGACCGCTCGCGCGCAGACCCATCCCTTCGGAGCTATAGAAGACCATGGGGCGCAAATACGCTTCTTTCAGTTCATTCTTGCGCAGCACTTCGAGCTGGGCCTGGTTGATCTGATCCGCAGTAAACGGCATCTGGATATTCAGAATCTTGGCCGAATTGAACAAACGGCGCGTGTGATCCTGCAGCCGGAAAATCGCGGTTCCCTGGTTTGTTTGATAGGCGCGCACGCCTTCAAAGCAGCCCACGCCATAATGCAGGGTATAGGTCATGACATGGACGTTGCACTCTCGCCAAGGTCGCAGTTCGCCGTCGAACCAGATCCAGCCGTCGCGGTCTGCCATCGTGTTCATCATTTTTCTATCGAAACCTCTGAAAAAGGGGGCTCGGTCGCGGCAGCAGACACGGTTTGCCTGCTTGTGGCGACATTGCCATCTATTATATTCGGGTGAAGTTAGAACACTCTCTCCCCAAACGCATTCTTATCGTCCGCATCTCAGCGCTGGGCGACATTGTCTTTTGTACCTCGCTGCTGGCCGGTTTGCGCAAGACCTATCCATCGGCACACATCGCCTGGCTGGTCGATCCGGTTCTGGGGGGAATTCTTGAAGGAGACCCGCGCCTCAACGAAATCATTCGTCTGCCTGCGGGAGCCACCAAGAGTCTTTCTGGTCTGCGCGCAGCACGCCGCTTGCTGCGCAGAGAGCGCCGCTACGACTGGGTGATTGATGCGCAGGGCTTGCTCAAGTCGCGATTTCTGGCGCGATGCGTACCGGCAGACCGCTATATCGGCTTCGACTCGAAAGAACCCGCTGCCTTTCTGATGAATCGGCTGCACGCAAAAGGCGGGCCGCCCGGGCAGATCAGCTCCGAGTATCGATATCTGTCGGAGCAGATCACTGCCAGTGACCCGGGGCCGCCGCAGCTGTTTCCAGTCGCTCTGGCCAGGGAACGCGCCAAGGTGATTCTGCAGATGGCGCATCTTCCTTCCGGATTTATTGCGCTGTGCCCGTTTACGACCCGGCCTCAGAAACACTGGATGGAGCCCTATTGGGCACAGCTCGCGCATTTGATCTCTGACATGGGCCTGGGCCCCTGCGCAATCCTGGGCGGTCCGCAAGACCTCGAGGCAGGCAAACGTATTCACGCGGACATGCCTGCGGGCACCATCAATCTGGTCGGTGCCACTCCGCTGCCGGATTTGCCGGCAGTCATGGACTGCGCACAACTCGTCATCGGTGTGGACACGGGGCTGACGCATATCGGCATTGCCCTGGGACGTCCGGTACTGGCGCTGTTCGGATCGACGCGCCCTTACACCGAGGGGGCGCAATCGCCGCTGCGAGTGCTATATCAGGACATGAGTTGTGCGCCCTGCAAGCGCAAGCCTAGCTGCAATGGCGCGTTTAGCTGCATGCGCGATCTGAGCCCGACGATGGTGGCGGGCGCGGTGGCGCAACTGCTTTCTACAGGGGCGCCGCCACGATGAAAATTCTGCACGTCGAAACCGGAATGAATTTGTACGGTGGTGCGCAGCAGGTCGCTTTTCTGCTGGACGGCATGGCGCAGCGGGGACACCAGAATATTCTGGTCTGCCCACCTGGCTCCGCGATTGGCCAGCACTTTGCGAATTCAAAGATCCAGCTTGCCTGCCTGCCCTGCTCAGGCGATGTGGATATCGCCTTCCTATTTCGGCTGCGCAAGGTGATCCAAGCGCACAAGCCGGATGTCGTACACCTGCACTCACGGCGGGGAGCTGATGTCCTGGGCGGGCTGGCTGCAAAGCTGGAGGGCATTCCCTGTGTTCTTTCGCGCCGAGTGGACAACCCCGAACCGCGCTGGTGGGCAGCGAACAAGTATCGACTTTATGATCGCGTGATCTGTATTTCGCAGGGGATTGCCGCTGTACTGGCCGAGCTTGGCGTGCCGCTTGCGAAGTTGCGTGCGGTGCGTTCGAGCGTAGATGCCGGGCCCTGGCAGAATCCGCAGTCTCGCGAAAAATTCTGTGCGGAATTCGGCACGTCCACGGATGCTGTATTGGTCGGCGTAGTCGCGCAGTTGATCGAGCGCAAGGGACATCGCGTGCTGTTTGACGCGCTCAGAAAATTGTCATCATCGTCGTCGTCGGTGCAGATCGTTTGCTTCGGCAAGGGACCACTACGCCAGGCCTTGGAGCAGGACGCAAAGGATCTCGGTAATCAAGTGCGTTTCGCCGGGTTTCGTGACGATTTGCCGAGATGGATCGGCGCGCTGGACCTGCTGGTGCATCCTGCGTTTATGGAGGGTCTAGGCGTGTCACTGCTTCAGGCCAGTGCCGCCGGCGTGCCCATCATCACCAGCCGTGCCGGCGGTTTGCCCGAGGCGGTCAAGCACGGGGTCAGCGGCATATTGGTCACGCCTGGAGACTCGAACGAGCTGGCACAGGTAATCAAGGCGCTGTGCGACGATCCGGTCAAACGAAAACTACTGGGCGCGCAGGGAAAGGCACGCATCGAGCAGGAGTTCTCAGTCGCGCAGATGGTCGAAGGAAATCTGGCGGTTTACGCAGAAATTCTTCGCTGAACGCAGCCTCCGCACAGGCAGGCCTCCAGCAGAATATTTCCCATGGGGCCTTATTGATGGGTAGGCCAACACCGCTGTCACAAAAAGCGCCGCTAAGGGGTAATGAGTCGAGCCTGCAAGTAGCGCGCTAGGGTCGCCATTGCCCTGTTTGATTAATTTGTGCGTCAGTCAGATCAACGGCTCGGCGGGAGCAGGCCGGTCACTTGCAGATAGCTCAGGGCGCTCAGCGTCGCTTGATATTCACGAACTGCTTCGCGCAGGGTATCGGCTGGAATTGGATGTTCCAAGGTCTGGACGATGGCGCGTGCCATTGCCTGATAGTCACCGACAGCGACCAGTGAGCCGTATTTGCCGCCGGCAAGCGTCTCGATCGGGCCGCTCGGGCAGTCGGTGGAGACGCTGGGGATTCCCAGAGCGAGCGCTTCGGTCAGTGCGTTCGGAGAGCCCTCCCAGGCTGAAGACAGGACAAAGAGGTCGGCGCGGCTGAGCCAGGCGTAGGGATTTTTTTGAAAGCCTGGCAGCAACACCGCGTCGCGAACGCCGAGCCGGGTGGCGAGCGACTCCAGTTTCTCCCGATCACCGGGTACCGGACCGTCGCCCAGAATGATGAGCCGTACTCTGCGCCGTTCGCGTACCAGCGCGAAAGCGCGCAGCAAGGTCTCAAAATCTTTTTGTTTGGTCAGTCGTCCCATGCCGAGGATGACCGGCTCCTGTTTGTTCAGCAGCCAGTCGTGCGGGGCGACGTGGGCAGCCAGTTCGGCCAGTCGGGGCGTGATGACAGGATTGCGGATCACATGAACCTTTTCAGGCGCGATGCCGGTGACCTTGATCGTGTCTTGGCGCACGCCCTCTGAGACGGCGATGACGCCGTCGGCCTTGGCATATTTTCTTCGCATGGGCGCAGTGCGCAGCCAGCGACTGAAGGGGTCTTTGCGTTCCAGCGCGGCAGAGAGATTGGTGCCCAGCCGAATAAAGACGGGTGTACTTGAACCGGCCTTGAAACGCGCACTGAGTGCGGCCCGCCCTGCTCGATCCTTCGCTGCCAGCAGGGCATCCGGCTTGCACAGGCGTAGGTAGTCCGCAACCTCGGGTACGCTGCTCCAGGTGTGTTTTGCGTTGAGCCGGATGATGTTGACGCTGTCCGGGATCAGGCTGGCGTGACCGCCACGCATCTTCAGCGCCAGCAAATCAACTTGCACGTGCTTGGAAGCCTCTGCGCAGAGATTGCTGACCATGCGTTCGACACCGCCGTCACCCGAAAAGGAGATAAACACGGCAAGTCGTTTCATGTTGATGGGTCTCTCATCTCTACAGCATCGTGATCATTCATAGCCACGCGAGTGGATCTTCCTCACTGGAGGGTACGCCGCCCGCACCTTCGATAAACATGCGATGCCATATCGCAAATTGCAGCAGGCTCCAGATCTCTCGCGTGGCGTTGTGTTTCACCTTCTGCTGCGCCAGCAAATCGACGACAGCTGCAGGCTCGCACCAATGTTTGATGGCCTGGCTCTGCGGCAGTTTCTGCGCCAGTTGATGCAGGAATGAGCCGCGTAGCCACTCGCCGACGGGCACGTGAAATCCTGACTTATGGCGCCAGACATGATCGCTGGGCAGAAATTTCTCTGACCATCGTTTGAGAAACACCTTGCCAGAATCCTTGCGCACCTTGAGCGCGTCAGGCAGTGACAGGCCAAATTCAATCACGCGATGATCTACAAAGGGCACGCGACCTTCGACGCTGTAACTCATCAACATGCGATCGGCCTTGACCAGCAGATCGTCCGGCAGATTGGATGACAGATCCACATACTGTCTGCGCTGAAGATCAGACCATGTGCCGGGTGTCTCGCCCCAGGCTGTGATGTAGGGCTGCCGATGCAGCGCAAGCGCATCACGCAGAGGCGGTGTGAATAGTTTTCCCGCCTTGCCCGACTTCAACTCACCTCGTGCGCGAAAGCCACCACTGCCGGGATAGCGCAAGGCTTTGAACGTTCGCTCGGCCCAGGCCGGGCGATAGCGGCCATAGCCGGCAAAAGCTTCGTCACCGCCTTCGCCGCTGAAAACCACTTTCAACTCCTTTCCTGCTGCCTCTGCCAGGGCCAGCGTGGGCAGACAGGCGTAGTCGCGCATGAGGTCGTCCGAGGCCCAGACACAGCGCGGCAGGCGTCGGAAAACCTGCTCGGAGGAAAGGCGAATCGATTCGTGATCAGAGTCGAACAGCTTGGCCATACGGGCCGCGCCGTCGAGCTCATCTTTGAGCTCTGCACCGCTCCAGCCCATCGAAAAGGTCCGAATCGGTTTTGAATGCTTTGCTGCAAGCTGGGCCAGTAAAACCGCAGAATCCACGCCGCCGGAGAGAAACACACCATAGGGGACGTCCGCACGCATGTGCTCCAGCATCACCTGCTCGAACAGCGGCTCCCATTCCGAGATGGCCTCTTCGTAATCGAGATCACGCGGTTTGACGTCGGTCGCGCGCCAGTAGCGGTGATGCCGCATCTCCAGATTCTGGTCGATACTGATTGCTTCGCCCGGCAGCACACGATGAATGCCTTTGAACGCGGTTTCGCGCCCGCTGGAGTTTTGGTTCTGGAAGAACTGCGCTAGGGCTGGCGGATGAATTTCCGGTCGTTGGGGCATGGCCAGCAGCAAGGCCTTGATCTCGGATGCAAACAGAATTCGTTCTGCTAGGCGAACGTAGTACAGGGGCTTGATGCCGAGGCGATCGCGCACCAGCCATAGCGCGCGCTGCTCGTGATCAAACAGGGCAAATGCGTACATGCCGTTCAAGCGCGGTAGGACTGCGGGTCCCCAGTGCGCCCAGCCATGCAGCGCGACCTCGCTGTCGGATTGAGTCAGGGGCTGCGCGCCCGTCTGCTCCAGTTCTTTTCTCAGTTCGAGGTAGTTGTAGATCTCGCCGTTACACACCAGGGCGTAGCGCTTATGTGCGTCGAACAAGGGTTGATGCCCACCGGGCAAGTCGATAATCGACAGCCGCGTATGGGCTATTCCAAATGATTCCGATACATAGTGACCCTGATCTTCCGGTCCGCGATGAATCAGGCTCTGCGCCATCGTCTGCAGCACTTCGGGTTCCGCGCCAGCACGCAGCACGATCATTCCGGCGATACCGCACATCAGGGTTCGAGCCGGTCGATCAGCCAGCGCTGCCCCTGCAGCCGGTAGCGCAGTCGGTCGTGTAATCGGCTGTGCCGGCCCTGCCAGAATTCGAACATGCGCGGTCTGATCACATAGCCGCCCCATCGCTCCGGCAGCGGGACTGCCTGATTGGCCAGCTTTTTCTCGATCTCGGCGTAGCGATCTTCGAGCTCCCGGCGAGAGGCCACGATCTGAGACTGACGGGAAGTGGTGGCGCCAAGCTGCGATTGTCGCGGACGACCTTCGAAGTATTCGCGTGACTTTTCACGACTGATTCGGTCAGCCATCCCTTCTACTCGAACCTGGCGTTCCAGCCGGTCCCACCAGAACGTCACTGCCACGTTTTTGGCTCTGGCCAGCTCGCGGCCCTTGGCACCCTCATAGTCGGTATAAAAACAGAAACCGTCTTCGTAAAAGCCCTTGAACAGGACCATGCGCGCGCGCGGAAAGCCGTCCGGCCCAAGTGTCGCCAGATTCATGGCAGTGGGCTCGATTTGACCGGCCAGCCGCCCGGCATCGATCCACTCGCCCAGCTGTTCGAGCGGATCGGCGCGCAGGTCTGATTCCATTAACTGTCGTTTATCTTGATCTTGCATAGCTCCAAGTTTGCACCACCTTTGACCTTGTTCGCCGACAGGAGGTGCGATTTCCCCCAAGGCTGGCACAATTGGCTTCCCTGGTGCCAAGGAATTCCACCAAATTGTGAATCGAGCAATCGCTGCCCTCATCGTTGTGGCACTGCAGCTTCCGCAAGCAGCGCACGCGCTTGAGTTGAGCGAGGCACATAAGCAATGGCTGTCGGCGCATCCGGTCCTGTCGTTGGGCATTGATCCCGACTATGCGCCGATCGAGTATGTCGATGATGTTGGCGTCTATCGTGGACTGGTTGCAGATTATGTCGCGCTGATCGCCGGGCGCCTGGGTATTCAGATTGAGCCCAGGTTTGGAAATAGCTGGCGAGAAGCTTATGCCGAGGCTGTGAACGGAGAGATCGATCTGATTGGATCCGCCCGGCGAACGGGCTCGCATGAGGAAAAATTCTTATTCACCGAGCCTTTCGCGGAGATTTCGTCGGTCATCGTGGTGCGCGACACCGAAAAAGGCCTGGTTACGACAAAGGAGCTACGCGAGCGCAGCATTGCCTTGGTTTCGGGGTATGCGGATAGTGCTGAACTCATCAAACAAATTCCCGGGATTCACGTCCTCTTCAAGCCGAGTGCCCTGGCCGCCCTGAATAGCGTCTCGCTGGGAGAAGCCGATGCCGCAGTCGTACCGCTGCCCATCGTAGCCTGGCTGATCAGCAAGCACGGTCTGACTAATCTCAAGGTCGCGGGCGCAGATCCGGTGCCGGCCGCGGCGCTGCGTTTCATGGTGCTCAAGGACCGGAAAATCCTTTTTGAAATCCTGAGCGAGGCGCTGTCGACCATCACAGATCGGGAACATCAGGAAATTCAAGCGCGCTGGTTCAATGTTGAATACGAGCCGGGCCTGGATCCTGATAGCGTGCTGGAAAAAAGCCTGATCACCGCCCTGATCGCTTTGCTGGTCTATGCGGCGCTGATCTGGTGGGGCGTATTGATGCGGCGCGAAGTCAGGAGCCGGCGCGCGGCTGAGGCAGAAGCAAGGATGGCAGTCGAGACTCTGGCGGAGAGCCGTCACCAACTCGAGCAATCCAATCAGCGCCTGCGCGACATGACCAATTCAATGAGCGGCGCGCTGTTCCGCGTCCGATCCGAAATCGGCCAGGTGCCGGAGGTCGAGTTTGCCAGTGGCCAGCTCCTTAGCGACATGGGAATGGAGCCAAATAAATTGATCGGTCCGCTCGATGCCAGAGCTTTCAAAGCGATTGATGGGGAGTCATGGACGCAGATGGTAGAGGCCTTGATGCGATGCATTAGTACGCTCGAGCCTTGGGAAGGAGAGTACCGCGTCGCCGGCCCCGACGGTAGCCATCGATGGCTTCGAATAGATTTTATTCCGAGGCGCGAGGCAGAGGGGTCTGTTGTTGCAAGTGGTTATGTCACGGATGTGACCGAGCGCAAGGAATCGGAAGCTTCACTGGAAGAAGTGCGAGGCGAACTGCATCGCGCGCTGTCGGCGACCTCACAACAGTTGCGCGGTGTTCTGGAAAACTCTCCTGCAGCCATCTGGGCCTGCGACCTCGACGGCGTATTCCTGTTTGCCAACGATGCTTTTCGCCGCGTATTCGCTATCGAAACCCGGGAAATAAGCGGTCACGGCACGGAGGAATTTTTTGCTGGCTCCTTGCTCGAGGCATTCCAGGGCGCGGATCGCAAAGTGCTGGATAGTCGGCGTAGTCAGAACTCGGTGGAAATACTCAAGCAGTCGAGTGGTCCGCGCCAGGTGCTGATGGTGAAATTTCCGCTGATCAGCAATCAGCAGATTGTGGCCATCGGTGGTATCGGCCTAGATATCAGTGAGCAAATGCGGCTGCAGGATGAGCTGCGCCGTCTCAACGCGAATCTGGAACAGCGCGTGGACAGTCGTACGCGTGAGCTCAAATCCACCCTGGACGAACTAGCGACCGCCCGGCAAGTTGCAGAACTGGCCTCTAGTGCCAAGGGCGAGTTTCTGGCCCGCATGAGCCATGAAATTCGAACGCCGATGAATGCAATTATCGGCCTCTCACATCTGGCCTTGCGCAGCCAGGATCCGGCACGCGCGCAGGACTACCTGAGCAAGATCAATAATGCCGGCCAGTCCTTGCT
>JBFJJV010000013.1:0-36904 GCA_041635265.1 Panacagrimonas sp. | reverse complement strand
GTCTAGCTGGTTTCCAACACGACAAAGGCGCTGACCATACCGTCTTCATCGCTGAGGGAGACGTGGCCACCACTGATTCCGAGTGATTCCAGGCGTGCACGCATGCTGCTGGAGTAAACGAGCACGGGGCGCCCGAGTTCGACACGCACGACCCCGACGTCGGGGTTGTCGTAGCCGCGCACGCCAGTCCCCAATGCTTTTCCAAAAGCTTCCTTGACCGCCCAGGATTTGGTCAGGAAATTGTCTGGCCTTCTGGATTTCTGAAACTGCACAAACTCCTGCGGATGCAGCAGGCGCTGCGCAAATCGCGTCGGGTGACGTGCGTGAACCTTGGCGATCCGACTGACGCGCATCAGGTCGGTGCCGATACCGTAAATCACGCGTGGATCACTCGCTGGAATGTTCTGCGCGCGCATCCAGCATTGCGCGCCGAAATTCAGACACCGCGTTGGCTAAACCCACGAATACAGCGCGTGATATGAGGGCGTGGCCAATATTGAGTTCGGCGATCTCCCGGATGGCGGCAATTGGTGTGAGATTGTCCACGGTCAGGCCATGACCAGCATGGACGCCCAGATTGGCGCTATGAGCGTCGGCAGCAAAGCGCACAATTTTTTCTAACTCCGCTTCGCGCGCGGCACCTTCGGCTTCGCAGTAGCCACCCGTGTGTATCTCGATATTGGGGGCGCCCGTCTTGAGCGCGGCTTCAAGCTGGCGCGGTTCGGCGTCGATGAACAGGGAAACCGTAATGCCAGAGTCGGCAAGTTCACTGCAGGCATCCTTCAGCCCATGAAGATGGGCCGCGACGTCCAGACCGCCTTCGGTGGTGAGTTCCTCGCGCCGCTCAGGTACGAGGCAGGCGTACTTGGGTGCGGCGCGGCTGGCAATGGCCAGCATCTCGTCCGTGGCGGCCAATTCCAGATTGACCGGGATGGCGCAGACAGAAACCATTCGGGTCAGGTCATGGTCTTGAATATGTCGGCGGTCTTCACGCAAATGGATGGTAATACTGTCTGCGCCGGCAGCAGCACATAACAGCGCGGCATCGACCGGATCTGGGTAAGTGGTGCCACGGGCGCGGCGTAGTGTCGCCACATGATCCACATTGACGCCAAGGCGGATGAGTCTATCTTTATCAGAAGCAGACATGAGTTCGTAGAATAGGCGGACTGACGAGGTTCAGTCAGAATGATACCCCTGCTGCGGATTGCAGTAGCGGTACCGGTGCCGGCAGCGCGCCGTTTTATCACCACAGCTAGGGGAAAAGACGCGATGTCCGCACTGTTTCAGACCCGCTTCATTCCACTTTTACTCGCGATCGTGGTGTTTCTGGCATCCGTGTCGGTTGCACCGTTGCTGATGCCATGGGGCGCTGCGACGCTTGGCCTGTTCAGTCTTGTTTCTGGGTTTCTGGCGGCGGTCGGTATCTGGGATTTGCTCCAGACGCGCCATTCGATACGCCGCAACTACCCGATCCTGGCGCACATCCGTTTCCTGCTCGAAATGGTCCGGCCCGAGATTCGCCAGTACCTTCTGGAATCTGATCAGGAGCGCATTCCGTTCTCGCGTGCGCAGCGAGCTTTGGTATATCAGCGCGCAAAAGATGTAGTGGATAGCCGACCCTTTGGCACGCAGCTGGACGTCTACGCCGATGACTATGAGTGGGTGAACCATTCGATGAATCCGGCACATATTTCTGATTGGGATTTCCGAATTTCTGTCGGAGATCATCAGTGCAAGCAGCCCTACGACATCTCTCTGTTCAATATTTCCGCGATGAGCTTCGGAGCCTTGTCTGCCAATGCGATTCTGGCTCTGAACAAGGGTGCAAAGATGGGTGGTTTTGCGCATGACACCGGCGAAGGTTCGATCAGCCGGTATCATCGCGAGCACGGCGGAGATCTGATTTGGGAGATCGGCTCGGGCTATTTTGGCTGTCGCAATGATGACGGTTCATTCAGTGCCGAGAAATTTTCTGCCTGCGCCCTTGAACCGCAGGTCAAGATGATCGAGCTGAAGATTTCGCAGGGCGCAAAGCCGGGTCATGGCGGCATGTTGCCGGGCGCCAAGGTGACGCCTGAGATTGCCGAGGCACGTGGAATTCCGATCGGCAAGGACTGCCTTTCTCCGCCACGACACAGCGCGTTTTCGACCCCGATCGAAATGATGGAATTTATCGCGCACCTGCGCGAACTGTCTGGGGGCAAGCCAGTGGGATTCAAACTGTGTCTCGGCCACCCCTGGGAATTCTTTGCGATTTGCAAGGCCATGATCAAGACCGACATTAGCCCCGACTTCATCGTTGTCGACGGTGGCGAAGGTGGAACCGGCGCGGCGCCGGTTGAATTCAGTGACCACGTCGGTACGCCCCTGCAGGAAGCACTTCTGCTGGTTCACAACACATTAGTGGGCCTGAACCTAAGGCCCAGAGTGAAAGTCGGTGCAGGCGGAAAGATTATCAGCGCTTTTGATGTGGCCAGAACCCTTGCTCTGGGTGCCGACTGGTGCAATAGCGCACGCGGCTTCATGTTCTCAATCGGCTGTTTGCAGGCGCAGGCCTGCCATACCGGGCATTGCCCGACCGGCGTGACCACTCAAGATCCGGTTCGACAACGCGCCTTGGTGCCCGAAAGCAAGGCAACGCGTGTGGCGAACTTCCATCGCAACACGCTCGAGGCCTTGGCCGAACTGACTGGCGCCGCGGGTCTGACACATCCTTCGCGTCTGGGGCCTCAGCATATCGTGCGGAGAATCTCGACTTCCGAAGTGCGCCTGGTTTCCACCTTGATGACTTTCCTCAAGCCAGGCGATCTGCTCGAAAACAGGGCGGAGCATCCGGTATACGCTACCTTCTGGAAGATGGCCTCGGCCGACTCGTTTGCGCCGGCGCGTTAGGCGTCTGTCTGCTCATCAACTCGCGCCTGATTAGGCAGGCACTGCCTGAGCGTCATTTACATGAGGAACTGTTTCTCATGAGCCGAGCCGCTGCGGCGGTTTCGACGCTCTGGCGAGGGAACTCATGCGTGCCTTGTTTCGACGATGAAATTCTTGTCGGGCCCTGACGAGCGTGCGCCGCGTCAAGGTTTGCTCCAAATCTAGGGTTTGCCAAAAAAATGGCGCCGCATTGATGACAATGCAGCGCCGTTTTTCTGCAACCGTCGAATAATCGATCAGCTATCTGGTCGGGTGGTTTCGACCTGCTCAAAGTCTGGCTCGGAGTTGACGTCTTTCTTGGCCGGAGTGACTTTGGCTTCCGTCGGTCCCTCTTCCTCTGTAGGTACGTCTGCCGCGACCGCATCAGGCGATTCCTCGGCAGCGACCCCTTCTTGTACGTCAATCTCGACGGGGGCTTCCGCCGGGCCATCCGCAGGGGGCGGAAAACGCGTTTCCACTTGCTCGAACTGACTGACAAAGCCGGCCTGGGCGGGCGCCGACTCCGCTGTCTCGGAACCGGCCTGTGCTTCTTCCGACTGCTGCTGCCCAATGGCGGTGGCAGGCGCTTCCGGTTTTTCAGTCACCGCTTCGGAAGCAATGGTCACGGTGGAGGCCTCAATGATTGAAGCGCTCGGTTCAGAGGTGGTTTCATCGATCTGCGGAGGGGCATCGACGGTCGTGCGATCGTCAGTGCCTGTGTTTGACTGAGTCGGCGTTGAAATCTCGGCTCCTTCTTGCGCCGACGCCTTGCTCGTGCTCAATCCTGATTCGTCGGTGCTTTGCGTTAAGCGTGCTGACTCGCCACCCCCTGCAAGGGCGGCGGCCGCTGCGCTGTTGCTACGACCCAGCGCGGCAGCAAGGTCGGCGGGAATACCACCCCCGCTGTTGCCAGTTTGTGAGCCCTTGTCGTCAGAATCTCCGTTACGGGCGCCATTGCTGTTTTCTGCGTTCTGAGAGCGACCACGCCCGCGCCGCCCGCGTCGCCCGCGGCCAGACCGAGATCCGTTGTCGCGAGATTCCTTGTTATTAACCGGATTCTCGCTGTCGCGACCGCCGTCATTGTCCCGCTTGGTCTCGCTTTGGGCCTGCCGAGGTGATTCTGCAATCTGCTCCTCATCTCCGCGAGGCTTCTGCGCGGCCTTCTTATTGCCTTTGCCGCGTTGACCGCGGTCGTTATTCGGGCGCTCTTCGCGTCGGGATTTCGTGCCCGCTGACTTGTTATTGCTGCCGCGGCTGTTGCTGTCGCGGTTTTTATCGCCGCTGTCGCCGCCATCATCAAGCTTGCGCTCCGATTTTCTGTCCTTGGCGCGATTCTGATTGCGATCGTTCCTCGCCTTTTTGTCGGAAGACGATTTCTTCTTTTTATCCTGCTTGTTTTTTTCCTTGTCTGAGATCTCTTTCTCGGGTCTGGGATAGCGCATGAAGCCCAGGACCCAAAGCAGGCGCGACCAGAATCCCTGCGGTGCGATCTGTTGCAGGGCCAGAGCGGGAATCAGTCCGCTGGCCTTGGGTTCCACGAACGGAGCTGGCGTGCTTGGAATGATCTGTTTCACAGCCGGCAGTTCGGCGGGCTTGGGTGCTTCCGGTCCTTCTCCCATTTCTTCCTGGGCTTCAGTCTGGAAGTTCTGCGCGAGAAGATGGCTCACCGCATCATTCTCGTCGAGCTTGAGATGATCGCCGCGAACGCGACGAATTTCGTAGGCCGGGTTGAGCATGGTCGGATTAGGCACGATGGTGATGCCGACCCGATTGAGCGCTTCGATTTCGCGAACCTGCGCACGTTTTTCGTTGAGCAGGAAGGTGCCGACATCCACCGGCAGCTGCGCGATGACACGACCGGTGCGGTCTTTCATCGCCTCTTCTTCAATCAGGCGCAGGATCGATAGAGCCATAGATTCGACCGAGCGGATCTGTCCACTGCCTTCGCAGCGCGGGCAGGTGATCTGGGTGTGCTCGCCGAGGCTAGGGCGCAGCCTCTGTCGTGACATTTCCATCAGGCCGAAGCGCGAGAGACGACCAAACTGAATCCGAGCCCGATCAGTCTCGCAGGCAGCTTCGAGGCGTTTCTCCACCTCTTTCTGATTGCGAGTGTGATTCATGTCGATGAAATCGATGACGACCAGACCGCCGAGATCGCGCAGGCGCAGCTGGCGCGCCACTTCATCGGCGGCTTCCAGATTGGTGTTGAGGGCGGTCTCTTCGATGCCGCCGCCGCTGGTGGCACGCGCGGAGTTGATATCGACCGAAGTCAGCGCCTCGGTGCGGTCGATGACGATCGATCCGCCGGACGGCAGACGGATAGTGCGCTCATGCGCGAGCTCAATCTGAGACTCAATCTGGTAGCGCGAGAACAGCGGAGTTTCGTCTTTGTACAGCTTGAGCCGGTTCAGGTGCTGAGGCATCACGCTGGTGAGGTGCGCGCGGGCCGTCTCGTAGATTTCCTCGTTATCGATCACGACTTCGCCGATGTCGGGGCGCATGTAGTCGCGCAGGGCACGCAGAATGATGTTGTTTTCCTGATAAATCAGGAACGGTGCCTGCTTGTCATTCGAGGCGTTTTCAATCGCCGTCCAGATCTCGGTCAGGTAATCGGCGTCCCACTGAAGCTCTTCAGCTGTGCGGCCAACGCCGTTGGAGCGCACGATGACCCCCATGCCCTCGGGGAGTTGCATGGCATCCAGAGCGGCTTTGGCTTCCTGTCGCTCGTCGCCCTCAGCGCGTCGCGATACGCCGCCTGCCTTGGGATTGTTCGGCATCAGGACCAGATAGCGGCCGGCGAGGGAGACGTAGGTGGTCAGGGCGGCACCCTTGTTGCCGCGCTCTTCTTTTTCTACCTGAACGATCAGTTCCAGGCCTTCTTTGACCAACTCCTTGATCGGCCCGCTGCCCTTGACGCAGGTGCGAGCGATTTCCTTGATCGGCAGGAATCCGTGGCGGGCACTGCCGTATTCAACAAAGCAGGCCTCCAGCGAGTGTTCGACCCGCGTGATTCTCCCCTTGTACAGATTGCCTTTTTTCTGCTCGCGCGAAGCGAGTTCTATGTCGAGGTCATGGAGTTTCTGGCCATCCACGATGGCTACACGCAGCTCTTCGGGCTGCGTTGCGTTGATAAGTATGCGTTTCATGGTGAGCGGTTTGGTCTCGGTTAGAGCTCGACCGCCGGGCAGGGGATACAAAGTCAGGCGCGTGAGTCGCGCGTATTAGTTGTGGCCCGAAGCCTGGCAGGAGCCCAGGTTTCTGGTAGTGATGGCTCGCGCTTGCCGCCCCAATGCAGGGCAGGCACGCGTCTTGTCGACGCGGACTCACGGTCATAAATTTTTTTATGCGAGTTCGCGGGAGGCTGAAAGCCATTGTTCTTTTGTTCCTAATCACCTGCGGCCAGTCGCGGTTGCGATCGCCGGGTGACACACTCCGTCAGCTAATTCAATCAAGCTATTGGAGTTCAAACATTTTGCCACAGTCTGCAAGCCGTGTGCGTATGGTTAAAGCCGGGCCGCGTGAGGCCGGCCAGCGCATCGACAATTTTCTCCTTCGCGAATTGCCCGGCGTCCCAAAGTCTCATGTTTACAGGCTCTTACGGTCTGGGCAGGTGCGGCTCAACGGTGGACGCATCAAGCCTGACCGAAAGCTGTCTGAAGGCGATGAGATCAGAATCCCGCCCGTGCGGGTGGCAGAGAAGGGTGAGGTCGTGCGTCCGCCGGACGAAGTTCTGAAGCGCTTGAGGGACGCAATCATCCACGAAGATGATCATTATCTGGCCATCGACAAGCCGGCGGGCTATGCCTCTCATGGCGGGACCGGCCTGCCGTTCGGAGTGATCGAGGCCGTGCGCGCCTGGGACAAGTATCCGATGGTCGAACTGTGTCATCGGCTGGACCGCGATACCAGCGGGGTACTGCTCCTGGCCAAGTCGCGGCCGGCCCTGCTGCGCGCTCAGCGCGCTTTCAAGCACGGCACAATCGAGAAACGGTACTTCGCTCTGGTGGTGGGCCGCTGGAAAGGCGAAGATCGAGAAGTTGATGCCGCGCTGGTGCGCGCCACACTGGAATCCGGTGAGCGGTTCATGGAGATTGACGAGGAGGATGGCAAGCCCTCACGCTCTCGTTTTTCGCCCAAGGCACGCTTTCGCGATGCGACATTGTGTGAAGTTCAGATTTTTTCTGGCCGCACCCATCAGATTCGGGTTCACGCCATGGCGCTAGGCCATCCGGTGGCCGGCGATCGCAAATACGGTGAAAAAGGCGTTGACCGCAAAATTCGCGACATAGGGCTCAAACGCATGTTTCTGCACTCGCATTTTCTGGAATTGGTAGCCGAAGCAGAATTGCCCGGCTTGATCCTCAGCGCACCGATGCCCGTAGAATTGCGCGATGTCATGGACCGCCTTCCTGGGATTCGTTAAAAAGACGCACCTTGGCGATGTCGATGAGTCATAAACGGTATGAGCTATTGATATTCGACTGGGACGGGACGCTCAGCGACTCCGTTGCCATGATTGTCAGTAGTATGCAGGAGGCCTTGAGGGGCCTGAAACTGCCCCCTAAGTCCGATGCCGACATCTCCCAGTTGATAGGTCTGGGCCTGTCCGAAGGCATGCAACTGCTCTATCCGGAGATTAGCAGTGAGCAGTTGCTGAACTGGCTCAAGCAGTACCGGAAAAGCTTTGTCGGTAAAAAACCCAAGGAGCCGCCCTTGTTCGCCGGGGTCGAGGCGACAATCCAGCAATTGGCAGCTGCCGGCTACCAGATGGCGGTGGCGACCGGAAAGTCACGCGCGGGGCTCGATCGTTGCCTGCGAAGCAACCCGGGAATCAGTCGTTACTTTGCCGCAACCCGAGCCGGCGATGAAACCGCCAATAAGCCGAATCCATTGATGCTGGAGGAAATACTGGATCAGTTGGGCGTTTCTGCTGAGCGCAGCCTGATGATTGGGGACACCGAGTACGATGCCGCGATGGCCGCTGCCATCAATATGCCGATGCTGGGCGTGAGCTGTGGCGTTCATACGCCGGAGCGGATGCGCGCCGCGGGTGCAATGGCCCTGATCGAGTCGGTGGCAGATTTGCCTAAGTGGTTGAAATAGGACGCCAGCGTGTCCAAAAGTGACAAGGGCTGTCAGCGGTCTTTGGCATGCAATCGGTCGGCGGGCCGATTTTATTGAAGTTTAATCCCGGCACGAGTTTTGAACGTGAATGGGACCTCCCACAGATTCAAACCGACATGCAAATTTCGACCAAAACGATCTGGATCGCCACCCACCGTATTCTGCAGGAGGCGGGCGTAAAAACGGGGGGCACGGTCTCCCTGAGTCAGCTCAAACAGCGGTGGAAGCGCACACATCTGCGGCATCGAGATTTGGCTCACGCTCTGGATTCATTGGTCAGGGGAGGGGTGATTCGCCTCGAAATGGGCTCTACAGGTCCTGAAGTGCGTCTGGTCAACTCGGATTTTTTAGACAATCTCAGCGCCGATGAGTATCAGCGAGAGGTGATGACGCTGGCGCAACTCGCCTGGGTCAGAACACAGCAGAAATCGAAGGCCTTGAGCGAGGGCAAAAGCCTTCGTCGACGTGCATCCGACGAGCCTTTGATCGATCTCTGGAAGAAGCAGTCTGCCGCCTAGAGCCGAGCAGGACGTGCCGACCGGGGTCTGCTCAGGGCAGTTGGAACCCGGCCTTGCGCAGGAGGCGCGAAGTTGCGATCAGGGGCAATCCCTGTAAGCCGGTCGGGTCGCGCGATTGAATTTCCTCAAACAGACTGATGCCCAGGCCTTCCATCTTGAAACTGCCCGCACAGTCGAATGCGGGTTCGGCGTCGACGTAGCGTTCTATCTCGTCTGCTTTGAGGCGCCGTAGCTTGACCACGGTCACGTCCATATCCGTCAGCGGGCGCGGCATATCTGAATTGATCAGAGCCAGTGCGGTGACGAAGGCCACTGACCGGCCTGACATCAGCGAAAGCTGTTCGCAAGCTGCTTGACGGCTGCCTGGCTTGCCCAGCACCTGCCCCAGGCAGGCCGCTGACTGGTCCGAGCCTAGGACCCAGTGCTCAGGGCGCTTGCGGCTAACGGTTTCCGCCTTGGCGCGAGCCAGTCGCGGGGCGAGCTTCTCGGCGCTCTCATCGGGTTCGGGCGTCTCTCGAACACCTGAGCCTTCCTGTGAGAAGGGTAGTTTGAGCCGAGCGAGCAGCTCGGCTCGGTAGCGGGAGGTCGAAGCCAGAATCAATGGAGTCACGGTGTTAAAGGTCCGACAAGAAATTAAGTTAAATCAAAATTTTGACAGCGGGAGCCGCCGAATCTACCATTCGCGCCCTTTTTAGCGAACGCCATGTCGATTCCAGCCCATGTCAGCGCCACCCGGGCCTTGAATCGGGAAGAGAGCTACGCCGGTGGCATCGACCCGGCGCAGCTTGCTCGTTTGGCGGAGTTTTCACCAGAAGCTATTGAAGCAGAAGTCAATTTTAGAATTGACCCGGCAAGGTTCAAGCGTGTGGAAGGGCGTGTTCGAGGGCGTCTTCAGCTCGAATGCCAGGTCTGTCTGGAATCCTATTCATGGAATCTGGATGCGCCAATTTCGCTGGCGATTGTTTCTGGCGAAGCGGAAGAAGCGGCCTTGCCGGCTGATTGTGAGCCGGTAATGGTTGAGGAAGACCGTCTGATGATGCATCAGATGGTCGAAGACGAGGTGATATTGGCGCTACCGCTGCTGCGACGCTGCAGGTCGTGCGACAATACGCGCCGGAAAAATGTGGCCGAGGTTGAGGGTGAGGTTGTGGAAGATACGCACCGACCTTTGGCAGCGCTGAAGAATTTGAGTTTGAAGGGCAAGTAAAACGCCCAAGGAAGTGAATTAAATGGCTGTTCAGAAATCCAGAAAATCCCGATCAACCCGTGGCATGCGCCGTTCGCATGATGCCCTCAGTCCTCCGGCGCTGTCGGTGGATCCGACTTCGGGCGAAACGCATCTGCGTCACCACGTGACCGCTGACGGCTACTACCGCGGCAAAAAGGTCATCGAAACCGCAGTAGCGGAAGTCGCCGACGAAGATTAAGTCTGCGCGAGCGGGGGGCGAAGGGATGCCCGTCCGAATTGCTGTAGACGCAATGAGCGGGGATCACGGGCTTCCCGTGACCGTGGCCGCCGTGCTGTCCTGTCTGCAGGAGGATGCGGGCCTGCATGTCAGTCTGGTGGGCGACAAAGACGCAGTGAACGCTGAACTCGGCCACCACAGGGCAGAGGTCGGCGAACGCCTTCAGATCGTGCATGCCTCCGAAGTGGTCGCCATGGACGAGCTGCCGTCCAGGGCTTTGCGCGGCAAGAAAGATTCTTCCATGCGCGTTGCCATCAATCTGGCCGAACAAGGCAAGGTCGATGCGGTGGTATCCGCAGGCAACACCGGTGCGCTGATGGCGACGGCCCGCTTTGTTTTGAAAACACTGCCGGGCATCGACCGTCCGGCCATTGTCTCGGCCATCCCGGCGCTCAGAAAGCATGTGCACATGCTCGACCTGGGCGCTAACGCCGAATGCACTTCGGAGCAATTGTTCCAATTTGCGGTCATGGGCTCTGCGCTGATCACCGCGATGCAGGGCAAGCAGCAACCCAAGGTCGCCTTGCTCAATATTGGCTCGGAAGAGATCAAAGGCAGTGACACCATTCGCACCGCGGCCGCCATGCTGCAGGCCTCCAGCCTCAACTACATCGGCTACATCGAGGGTGATGGCGTCTTCCTGTCTGACGTGGATCTGGTGGTTTGCGACGGCTTTGTCGGCAATGTGGCTCTGAAAACCGGCGAAGGCGTTGCCAAGATGATTCGAGAGTTCGTGAAAGAAGAATTTGCCTCGAATCTGTTTCACAAGATGGCTGCTCTAGCCGCGATGCCTGCACTGAAAGCACTGGCCAGACGCATCGATCCGCGTTACTACAACGGCGCGACGCTGCTGGGCCTTAACGGCACCGTGGTGAAATCACACGGAAGTGCCGACGCGATCGGTTTTGCCAACGCAATCCGTGTAGGCGTGCGAGAGGTGCAGCAGGATGTTCCAAGCCGCATCAGCCATTTGCTCGGCGAGGCGATCAACCAGGAAGTCGCCGCGGTCAAAGCGGCTTAGCACAGCGCTTCTGGATTCAATCGCGCTGAAACCCTTCGCCCTTTGTTCAAGCGAGATGGTCGCGGCACGGCCGCCACTGCCGGGGCACTACTTCACCAACTGATTCAGATCAAAGATCGGCAGCAAAATGGCCAGGACGATGAGGAGTACGACAGCACCCATAGTCAGAATCAGTATGGGTTCAAAAACGGCCATCAGGGCGGCGACTCGCGTCTCGACTTCGCTCTCCTGATTTTCTGCTGCGCGATCGAGCATGTCGTCGAGTCGGCCCGAGGACTCGCCGCTGGCAATCAGGTGCAAGGCGATCGGTGGGAATAATTTGCTCTCGCCCAGGGAGCGCGCGAGTGGCGCACCTTCACCGACTTTGGTGGTCGCTGTGTTGATGGCGTCGCGCATGGGGATGTTGGAAACAACCTGTGTGCCGATGCGCATGGCATCAAGAATGGGGACGCCACTGCCAAACAGGATGCCGAGTGTGCGCGTGAACCTTCCGGTGTTGCCACTGCGTGTCAGTTTGCCGATCAGCGGCAGGCGAAGTTGGAAGCGATGAACTTTGCGACGAAAATCCTCGATCTGCATCATGCGCGCAAAGAAGATGGCACCGATCATCGTGGCAATGACCATGTAAAGGCCGTAGTCGCGTAGAAAATCACTGAAAGCGATCATACCCTTGGTCAGGACAGGGAGTTCCTGATCGATGTCGGCGTAGACGCCGACAACCTGCGGCACCACGTAAGTGAGCAGCAGCGTGACCACGCCGATGGCCACCATGCTGAGAATGGCGGGATAGAACGTAGCCAGTAATACTTTCTGTCGCATTGCCTGGCGTCGCTCCACGTACTGCGCCAGGCGATCGAGAATCATGTCAAGTTTTCCTGACTGTTCACCTGCCTCGATCGTGGCCCGAAACATTTGCGGGAAGGCATTAGGAAATTGATTCAGTGCAGTTGCCAAACTGGCGCCCTCCAGAACAGAGGCCCGAACTCCCAGGGCGATGCGACTCACGCGTTTGGATTCGCTTTGCTGTGAGACTGCGGTGAGCGCCTCGTCCAGCGGCAAACCCGAACGCACCAGCGTCGAAAGTTGGCGTGTAAAAAGGGTGAGTTCAGTGGTGCTGATGCCGCTGCCCGCGCCGCCGCCGAACAGGCGGGCACCTGAGGACGACTTCTCCTTGACCTCGCGAATTTCGAGCGGCATCAGGCCGCGGTCGCGCAACTGGCTGCGCGCATGGCGCGGGGTATCGCCCTCGATCAGTCCGCGTTCCTGTCCGCCCTTGGCGTTGAGCGCGGTAAATTCGAAGGCGGACACGAGCTAATCCATTTTCCGATCGGAACTCATCATTCCTCGATCGTGACTCGCAGAATTTCGGGCAAAGTCGTTTCACCTGCCACCACTTTGTTCCTCCCGGATTGGACGATGCCCGGTCCGCGCGAGCGCGCGTAGCTTTCAAGAAGTTGTTCGGACGCGCCGTCGTGAATCATCGATTCGATTTCGCGATCAACTTCGATGATTTCCTGAATGCCGCTGCGACCGAGAAAGCCGGTATGTCGGCATAGCGGACAACCGGCAGGTTTGCACAGCTGGAAGCTGCCATGTTTTTCCGGTGCAAGGCCCAACTGCTCGACTTCGCTCAGGCTTGGATCGTAAGGTTCCTTGCAATGCGGGCAAAGCGTTCTCACCAGGCGCTGCGCCATCAGGCCAACCACAGAAGAGGAAAGTTGATAGGGCTCAACGCCCATATCGCGCAGTCGGGTTACCGCACCCACGGCAGTATTCGTATGCAAGGTGGATAAGACGAGGTGTCCGGTCTGCGAAGCCTGCACCGCAATCTGTGCGGTATCCAGGTCGCGAATTTCCCCGACCATGACCACATCCGGGTCCTGTCTCAGGATGGCGCGCAAGCCTCGGGCAAAAGTCATTTCGACCTTGGTATTTACCTGGGTCTGCCCGACGCCGTCGATGTAATATTCGATAGGGTCTTCCACCGTCATGATATTGCGCGAGCGGTCATTGAGCACCGACAGCGCAGAGTAAAGCGTGGTGGTTTTGCCGGAGCCTGTCGGGCCGGTGACCAACAGAATGCCGTAGGGCCGGTAGATAATCCGCTTGAGCACTTTAATCTGTTGCTCATCGACGCCCAGGTCTTCCAGATTCAGGCGCTCCGCCTGACGATCAAGAATACGCATGACCACGCGCTCCTTGTTCTGTCCGGTTGGAATGGTGGAAACGCGGACATCCACCTTGCGGCCGCCGAAAGCGCGCGATATTCGCCCATCCTGAGGCAGGCGCTTTTCGGCAATGTCGAGCTTGGCCATGACCTTGATACGCGATACCAGGCGCGGCGCCAGCGCACGCGGTGGCTGCATGATTTCGCGCAGGACGCCATCGACGCGAAACCGCACTTGCAGGCGCGACTCGAAACTTTCGATGTGGATGTCGGAGGCATTTTCCTTGATCGCCTCAACCAGTAGTCCGTTGATGAACTTGATGACCGGCGCATCGTCGCTGGATTCGAGCAGGTCCTGGTTTTCCGAGAGCGCCTGGGCCAGAGCATCGAGGTCAGCTTCATCGGCGTCCAGCCCATCCATCAAATTCGCCGCCGCCCCGGACTGACCTTCGTAGGTTCTGGCCAGCAGTTTGTCGAACTGCTCGGTGCCGATGGTTTGCAGTCGAACCGGCCTGCCGACAAAGCGTCGCGTCTCCTGCAGGGATTCAAGGCTCGTTCCCGGACGCGCGACAACCGTTACGTGATCACCATGATCCTCACTCACCACCAAGCCGTGCCGCTTGGCAAAGGCAAATGACGGCCGCCTCAGAGAATCCATTGCTCGGCTTCGCGGTTCGGGTTGATCAGGGAGACGATGCCGCCGCGTTTGACGCACCCAATGCTTCTGGCAGGGGTCTTGGCGGCGGGATATTGATAGGCATGGCTGGTGCGTAACGAATTTCCGCGGATGTCTCCGCGCTCGCTGCACCGGCTGCATTTTCGCGGCCCGACGATTCAGCTAATTCACCAGCAGCGGCCTGCTCGCTTCTGGCAGCAGCGCGTATTTCTGCGCCGCGCGCAGCGTAAGCATCATATGGCTCAAGAATGATGCGCTGACCACCGATCAGGGGAATGGCCCCCTGATCTGCGCTGCTCGATTGCAGCTGGCGCACCGAGTCGTATTTCAGGCGGGAGTAGTAGTCTCCTTCGCTTTGCTTGCGCAGGATGGCCGGTTTGATGAAGACCATCAGGTTGCGCTTGGTACTTTGCACGTTTCGGTATTTGAACAGGTTTCCGAGCCCTGGAATCTTGCTCAGGAAGGGAACGCCGCGCTGGGTGTCGTTTAGGTTGTCATCAATCAATCCGCCCAGCACCAGCACCTGACCGTCTTCTACACTCACCGTATTGCTCAGCGTGCGCTTGTTGGTCACCAGATCGACTGCGCTGCCGCTAGAGCCACTGGCCAGGCTGGAGACTTCCAGCTTGAGTTTGAGCTTGATGTTGTTGCCCTCATTGATCTGCGGCGTGATGCCCAGAGTGAGTCCCACATCCTTTCTTTCAATGGTCTGGAAGGGATTGATCGAGGAGCCGCCGCTTGCGCCCGTGTTGCTGAAGGAGCCGGTCAGAAACGGCACTTCCTGGCCTACGGAAATTTCTGCTTCCTCGTTGTCCATCGTCACTAGGGTCGGAGTTGAAAGCACATTTGAGTCTCCGTCACCGCGGATTGCCTTGAGCAACAGGGCGAGGCTGGTGCCGCGGTCGCCACCATCGCGGCCGCCGGCAATATTGATGCCGTTACTCAGGAGTCCCAGGGCCGCAAGGTCAGTGTTGCCGGACAAGGCGGCACCAGCGCCCGAGATTGCAGCGGCCGTGGTCGGATCCAGCAGGCTGGCAGCGGCAATACTGCCGCGGTTGAATACCGCCCAGTCGACACCCAGGGCGCCGGATTTGCTGTCACTGACTTCGGCGATGACTGCTTCAACCAGAATCTGGGCACGTCGGATATCCAGTTTGGCAATGACATCGCGAATCTGTCGCATCACTTTGGGCGGGGCGGTAATGATGATGGCATTCGTGTCGTTTTCAGCCAGAACGCGGATGTCGCCACCGCCACTGTGACTGGATGCCGCCGCACCGCCACTGCCGGCTGCCGGCGTGCTGACCTGCTGCGCGTAGCCTTCAAGAATCGGAGCAAGGTTCTCGGCACTGGCATAGCGCAGGTAAACCACCTGGGTTGCCCCATCTTCGCCAATGGGCACATCCAGTTTCGCCACGATTTCCAGTAGTTTCTGCCGTTCCGCGCGATCGCCGGCAACGAGTACGGAATTGGAGCGCTCGTCGGCAATTACGGCGATTGGCTGAGCCGTAGGATCGTTGGCCTTTTTGTCACCCTGACTGAGAGAGCTGAGGACGCGCACGATTTCGGCGGCAGAAGCGTGTTCAAGTTTTATCAGGTCAATGCCGCGATCGGTCGATTGATCAATTTTCTGGATCAGGCGACCAATGCGAGCCACGTTGGCGGCGCGGTCGGCGATGATCAGCATATTGCTCGGGGCGTACGCGGCGAGGTGGCCCCACTGCGGTACCAGAGGGCGCAGGATAGGCACCAGCTGCGCGGCAGACACGTTCTCGATCACGTAAACATGGGTTACCACCTCGTCATCCGCGTCCCCGCTGCGGCTCAGGCTGCTGCCATCCTGGCGCGCATTGGTTTCCGGCACGATCTTGGTGGTAGAGCCCGTCGGTATGGCAGCGAAACCCTGAACTTGCAGAACCGCAAGGAAAGTCTCGTATAGCGCGCGATCATCCATCGGGCTGGACGAGATGACTGTCACTTTGCCTTTGACCCGAGGGTCGACAATGAAATTACGCCCGGTGACCTCACTCACGGTCTGAATCAAGGTGCCAATGTCGGCATCTTTCAAATTCAGCGTTACCGCAGCGCGCGCGCTCAGACTCAGGCCAAAAAAAATGATGATCAGGGCGCTACGCAAGAGGAATTTATTCATCATCAATTGAAGTTGACATTCATGGTCTGCTCTTTGCCGCCACGTTCGACAACGACGGACAGATTTTGCGCCTCACTGAGCTGACCCAGCATCTGAAGCGCCGTATTGGCGTTATTTAATTGTATGCCATTGACCTGAGTGACTAGATCTCCGGGGCGCAGCCCAACTGCGGTAAAAGCCGCTCGATCGCGTCCTGGATACAGCCGATACCCACGCAGCTGACCGCCCCTGGAGGCCGGTTGCACTCGAATATAGGTCGCCGCCTGGCCTGGGTCTGCGAGTAGCTTCTGCCGGATCTGACCCAGCAGCGCGGCGGTATCCGCACTAAGTTCCAGCGCGCCGCTTCTGGGCTTGCTGGAGGCAATACGATGGCTGGAGGCGCTGGCTTGAACCCGCTCATTCTTTTTCATTCGCAGCGTCTCGAGTTGTCCGGCGCGGGCCAGGATCACCCGGTCCGGGAAGATCGCTTGCAGGCGAACCCCTTTGACCACGTCATCGCCGACGGCATAAGGCTTGTCCACCGTATTCGGAGCCGAGATGAGGGCGCGCGAACCGCGCTCCACCGTTGCCGCCAGAATGCCGAACAAGGTTAGATTCAGACGTGTATCCGGCGCCTCCTCAATATCTTCCGGTGCAGCTGGTTTTTGGGGTTGGTACTGGCCAAACAGGTGGGCAGCCACGATTTTGTCGATGCCGGCGTCCTGTTTTGCCGCGCTGATCGATGGGCCGGCGAAGGAACTTGCCGGTCTCCAGGGCGCCACAGGCGGAGCCGGTATCAGTTTCCACATCAGCTGCGCTAGCGCCTGTGCGATCAGGATCACCAGTACCACTTCAGCGATGCGGGGCAGCAGTCGTCCATGGCGCTGGTAAGCGCGCGTCAGAGCGGGCGGAATAGCCAAACTGGTCGATGCCATTCCCAATCATAACTTGGGGCCGACACAGTCTGATTAATTGTCGCCTTGGGCCGGGTCGGAATGATCGACTTGAAGCGGCGCCCGCCGACACAAACGGGTTGGGGAATCAGGCCCTCGGCGAGCCTGCAATCCGCTGAAGAGCACTGCTTCTTCATTCGAAAACTGCGCACGCTGGAGAAATCTCACCCATTTCTCCGCTCCATGTGCAGCGCTTTGGTTCAGGGTGCGATCCGGAGCACGTCTCAATTCTGCGTCGGAGCCGGCGCTATCGATGCCCCATTGCCAGAACGGGGATTTTTCGCCGTATATGGACTTCATGGCCTGCCTGCCAGTTGACGCATCGCGGCCCTGCCAATGTGCCGCAGGTGGGGGAAGCCTCAAGCTCAGCCTGCGAAATGATTTCAAGGAGATGAATTCCTAGTCACTGCCTCATTTTGCCGAGAGCTGCTTTCTACCTGGGAAATGTTGGCTTTGACTTGAATAGACGGGACAGTGAACCCAGAAGTTCGAGCGGGATCACCACCAGCAAGGTGAATATAAAGCCGAAAATCACCGCCGTGGAGTCGAGCAGAATGCCAAAGGAATAATTCATGCGGGTCTCCTCGAAAATCTCCTTGTCTGGCGAGCGCGCGAGCTGGATGACTTGGCGGGGCAAGCTGGTGCTCAGTGCCCGATCCTGTTTCTCAAGATAGATGACCCGCTCGCGTAATTTTATGATCGCCTGCGCCTCGGCCTGAAAAGTACCGTCTGTGCTCCACTCGTGCTTGGCGATCAGTGCGTCAAGCGAGCCCTTGTGCAATTTGTCCGCAATTTCCTGAAACGGCTTGAGACTCCGGCGGGCTTCGATCAGATGGGCATCAAGTCGTTTGTCGTACTGGTCGACAAAGCTCGGAACCTGAACGCCGACGAGCAGGGCGCCGCAGGCGATCAGGATCAGCATCGAGCGCAGGATAAATCTCATGCGCGGGCCTGCAAGTAGGTGATTTTTATAGCCATGTCAGAGTGGATTCTCCTCATCCAATCATAGCCCTTCACGCGACACAAAACAGGCTGCGGAACTCGGAAGGACGAATATTGCCTAAGCAGCGTGAATCGTTTTTGGCGCGTCGCAGAGGCTTGGGAGTTTGACGTATGATTTTCCCCGCACCTTTGGTCCCGGCTGCGCGGCACTTGAAAAAGTAGCTCGCGAGCGCATGATAGTAGGACCTTTTTACGGGGTCCCGAAGCGGGCCCGCGCACGCTAGACTTGTGGATCATGAGTGAGGATTACCGAACCGGGAAAGACCCCAACTTCGACAATGTTGTCGAGGTGGACAAGCCCAAAACCAAGAAACCGCCAATGTATAAGGTGGTTGTGGTCAATGACGACTTCACCCCCATGGAATTTGTGGTCCAGGTTTTGCAGCAGTTTTTTCATCACACTCGCGAGTCGGCAGTTCAGATCATGCTTCATGTTCATACCAAGGGTCGTGGCGTAGCAGGGGTATACCCAGCGGAGATTGCAGAAACGAAGACGGCGCAGGCAAATGCTTTTGCCAGAGAGAATCAGCATCCATTGTTGACCGTGTTAGAGAAAACCTGATGCACCATTGCGTGATATCCACCGGAGCCAACCATGTTGTCTGACGAACTGCAGAAAGCGCTGGACGCCGCCTTCCTGGCCGCCCGCGGCGAGGGGCACGAACTCCTCACGGTTGAACACCTGCTGCTGGCCCTGCTGTCGGACGCAAATGTGTCGGAGGTGCTTAACGCGGGCGGAGCTGACCTCGAGAGACTGGAACAGCAGCTGCGCGACTACATCAGCAACAATATTCATGCGACGCCCGGTGGCGAACAGAATGAAGTTCAGCCGACACTCTCTTTCCAGCGCGTTCTGCAGCGTGCTATTTATCATGTGCAGGCGGCAGGGAAGAAGCAGGTCACCACGCTCAACGTGTTGGTGGCGATGTTTGCCGAAAAAGATACCCATGCCGTCTACCTCATGGGAGAGCAGGGCGTGAGCCGTCTGGATGTGGTCAATTTCATTTCCCACGGTATTTCCAAGAACAGCCCGGTTGACCAGCAGGCCGGGGAGTCAGGGGCCGAGGGGGAAGACAAGGAAGAGGGCAAGGCGCAGGGTAAATCTGCACTTGAGCAATACGCCGTCAATCTCAACGAACGGGCCGCGATGGGGCAGATTGATCCCCTCATCGGTCGAGAGCACGAGATTGAGCGTGTCATGCAGACCCTGTGCCGTCGACGCAAAAACAATCCCTTGCTGGTCGGAGAGGCCGGTGTCGGCAAGACCGCTATTGCCGAAGGACTTGCTTGGCTGATCGTTGAAGACAGGGTGCCGGACCTGCTCAAAGGCGCGGTGGTGTTCTCGCTCGATCTGGGCAGCCTGATTGCAGGGACCAAATATCGGGGCGACTTTGAAAAGCGGTTTAAATCCGTGATGCAGGAGCTCAAGGAGCAGCCGGGTGCGGTGGTCTTCATCGATGAAATTCATATGATCATCGGTGCGGGTGCAGCGAGTGGCGGGGTCATGGATGCATCCAATCTGCTCAAACCTTTATTGGCCAATGGCACCCTGCGCTGCATCGGCTCTACTACCTATCAGGAGTATCGCGGCGTGTTTGAGAAAGACCGCGCACTGGCGCGTCGTTTCCAAAAGATCGACGTGACCGAGCCCAGTGTCGAGGATTCGGTGAAAATCCTTGAAGGCCTGCGCTCCCGGTTTGAGGAGCACCACTCGGTTCAGTTCACGCGATCTGCGCTGCGTGCGGCAGTCGAGCTTTCTGCGCGACACATTACCGACCGTTTATTGCCGGACAAGGCGATCGATGTGATCGACGAAGCCGCCGCGCGCCTGCGTCTGCTGCCGGAATCCAAACGACGCAAGACGGTTCAGACGCGTGACATCGAAGAGACTGTTGCCAAGATCGCGCGAATCCCGCCGCGCGCTGTTTCGAGCAACGATCGTGATCGTCTGGAAACGCTGGATCGCGATCTCAAACTGGTGATCTTTGGGCAGGATGACGCGATTGACCGGCTCGCTTCCAGTATCAAGCTGGCGCGCTCGGGACTGGGCAATCCCGACAAGCCCATCGGAAACTTCCTGCTGGCCGGTCCGACCGGCGTGGGCAAGACCGAGGTGACTCGTCAACTGAGCCAATTGCTCGGTATTGAACTGATTCGCTTCGATATGTCGGAGTACATGGAACGCCACACGGTGTCGCGTCTGATCGGGGCGCCTCCGGGCTATGTCGGCTTTGATCAGGGCGGCCTGCTCACTGAGGGCGTGATCAAACATCCACATTGCGTCGTGCTGCTCGATGAAGTTGAAAAAGCACACCCCGATGTGTTCAACCTACTGCTGCAGGTAATGGATCATGGCACGCTGACAGACAACAACGGGCGCAAGGCTGATTTCCGCAATGTCATTCTGATCATGACCACCAATGCAGGGGCGGAAGAATCATCACGGCGCAGCATGGGTTTTGCCGAGCAGAATCATCAGACCGATGCCTTGGAAGTCATCCGCAAGATGTTCACCCCTGAATTCCGCAATCGTCTGGACGCTATCGTCCCGTTCGAGCCCCTGGGTAAGTTGGAAATCGCACGTGTGGTCGAGAAATTCCTGCTGCAGTTGGAAGAGCAGCTGGGTTCAAAGGGGGTCACGCTGGATATCGACGACAGTGTGCGAAGCTGGCTCGGCGAGCGTGGCTATGACGCGAAGATGGGCGCTCGCCCGATGGAGCGTGTCATCCAGGAAAACCTCAAGCGGCCGCTGGCCGAAGAATTATTGTTCGGCAAGTTGTCCGGCGGCGGCAGCGTGCATATTCTGGTCAAGGACGGCGAGCTGGTCTTCGATATGGGGACCAGCGAGAAATCGAAGTCGCTGGAACCAGCCTGATCGAGTCACTAACGGGGCTCGCAGGCATAGGGTTCATGCGCGATAGGTATCAAGTCGCCTTCGGGCCCGGCCTCGAATAACTTCAATTGATATTCCGTCCGCGAATATTGTGCCCACAGTTTGTAGCGATGCCCTTTTTGGGGAGTGATCATCGCGGCGCGGGTTGCGCCCTGATCAGACTGTCCGAAAGTCTCGAGCTGTAGCGTGATCACCAGATAGTGAAGCTGTCCTTCTTTGAGCCCGAGTTGCGCGGGTTCCGCTTTGACTTTTACTGATCCCAGGTAATCCAGGCCGCAGTCCGGGCGAACTGCACTGATGTGCATCTCGGCATCCAGGCGGGTGAAAATGCCTTCAACACTGGTATGTGCTTCGAAGCCCAGATTTTGCGGGCTAATGTCCGGATAGGAGTTGGACGTCGCACAGGCCGAGCAGAACAGGCCAGTGACAAGGAAGATGCTGCCGATTCGGAGTGTACTTGCTGACGTCACGTCGCCAAGTTCAACACAAAGAAAGGAATCTTTCCTTTTTTCCCTTGCTACTTTCTGGCGGCTACTTGTCGCGGAAAGTAATTCTGCCCTTGGTCAAGTCATAGGGCGTCAATTGCACTGTGACCTTGTCGCCGGTCAGGATGCGAATATAGTGTTTGCGCATGCGACCCGAGATGTGAGCGGTCACAATGTGTCCGTTCTCCAGCTTTACGCGGAACGTCGTGTTGGGCAGAGTCTCTGCCACAACGCCGGGCATCTCTATGTGGTCTTCTTTAGGCATACTGCATTCATGGGGCATTGCAAAGGGCGGGCATTATCCGGGCTGTATCACCTGTGAGCAAGCCGGGGTCTGCTGCGGCTTGCTCCTTATCCACCGAATTGGGGCAATCAGAGCGCTTCTTCGAGTCGAACCCAGCCCTTTTGACCGAGCACCTCCAGCGGCTTGAATTTCTTCTTGTAGTCCATTTTGGGGCTCTGAGGCACCCAATAGCCAAGGTAGACGTGCTCCAGCCCTGTCTCGGCTGCGTGCCGGATTTGCCGCAACACAGCGTAGGTGCCGAGGCTTCGCGCCGCCGCTTCGGGCTCGAAGAAGGTATAGACGGCTGACAGCGCCTTGGGCAGGCGGTCGATGACTGCACAGGCAAGCATGGTGTCGCCGGCCCTGAATTCCCAGAATTCGGTAGCCCCCCAGCCGCAATTGAGGAAATTGTGGAATCCCGACTTGTCCTCAGGATTCATGCCGCCATCGTCGTGACGTGCGCGCAAATAGCGCTGGTAGAGCAGAAATTGCTCATCTGAGATGTCGTGGCGGATCTGCATGTGCAGATCGGTATTCCGCTGCAGGCAACGCCGTTGATGGCGCGACGCCACAAAATCCTTGGCCACCACGCGTGCAGGGATGCAGGCGCGACAGCTTTCACAGCGTGGCCGATAGACATGATTGCCGCCGCGCCGGAACCCTTGTTCGAGCAGGCCCTGATAACGACGCTCGTCGAGTCCGTAATCCGGATCGACGAAGAGGCTGCGCGCGGAGCGTGCCGGCAGATAGCCACAGGCGTGCTCGGTGGACAGGAACAGGCGCAAGTGCTGGTTCATTTGCTCATATGCGCCCGCGCGCAGGGCAGAGGCACGTCAAAGCACCAACGGCCGGTTCGAGGCGGGGCGGAAATTGATTCTCGCAGAAGATTCTGGAAACGCTCGCGGGAAACCTCGGTAGCCCCCAAACTGCTCAGGTGCGGCGAACCCACCTGGCAATCAATCAGGCCGAAGCCCCAGGCGATCATCTGCTGGCAAAGCCAATGCAAGGCGATCTTGGAAGCATCGGCTTGAAGACTGAACATGGACTCGCCAAAAAATACGCGACCCAGCGCCACGCCGTAAAGCCCGCCAATCAGGCTGCCGTCGCGCCAAACCTCCACCGAGTGTGCATAGCCTTTCAAGTGCAGCTGCATATAGGCCTCGCGCATCTCGGAGCCCAACCAGGTTCCGCGGCTGCGAGTGCGCGGACCGCTGCAATGATTGATCACATCGCCAAAAGACTGATCCATACTCATTGCATAGTCGGCCCGGCGGATCGCCTTGTTGAGGGATCGCGTAATGTGCATCTTTCCCGGTGTCAGGATTGCCCGCGGATTCGGGCTCCACCAAAGGATGGGTTCATCCGGGTTGTACCACGGAAAAATTCCTTGTGAATAGGCGCGAATCAGGCGGTCTACCGAGAGATCGCCGCCAATGGCGAGGAGGCCATTGGGATCGCGCATAGCCAAGTGTGCCGGGGGGAACGGCTGCTCGGGATCACGTGGATCCAGCCAATGAAGACGGATTGGATTATCCATCGCTCTGACCTTGCTGCTGTGTGCCCGCCTGGTCGGCGGCGCGGTAGGGGCTATGTTGCACCAAATCCTTCAGGCGCGCCGCTATGGCATTGCGCTCGCGGACAAGGTAATCCGCAACCGCCTCATGCAGGCGGGGTTCGCGCATCCGGTGAAAGGAGCGGGTGATTTCGGGCATGAATCCGCGGCCATGCTTGTGAGCGCCCTGCGTCCCGGAATCAAAGCGATTCAGACCCTCACGCAGGCATAGATCAATACCCTGGTAGTAGCAGCATTCGAAGTGGAGCGAGTGGTAGTGCGCCTCGGCGCCCCAGTGACGGCCGTAGAGGGCGTCTTCGCCCAGCAGGGTAATGGCCACCGCGACTCGGCGCCCTTCATGACGGGCAAATATCAGGCGAAGGTCCAGAGCATCGCAGCCGCCGATATCGGCTAGAAAATCGCGTGTAAAGTACGGTGCCTGACCACGTTCGTAGTAGGTCTGCGTGTACAGGGTAAAGACCAGATCCCAGTCGCGCTCATTGAGTTCGCGTCCCGATCGCACTTCGAAATAAATGCCATTTTCGACGACACGGCGGCGCTCGCGCAGAATTTTTTTTCGTTTAGCGCTGCTCAGAGCAGCGACGAAGTCCTGGAAATTTTTGTAGCCCCGGTCCTGCCAGTGAAATTGGATGTCATGGCGTTCCAGCAGTGGCTCAGCGCGCAGATCCGCCGCGGTGCTCGCATCGGCAAAGAGACAGTGGATCGAGGACGCTTTCTCTGTATCTGCGCAGCGCGCGAGTTCGGCCGCTACCGCCTGGCGGACATTCCGATCGATGCCAGCCAGCCTTGGTCCCACCGAAGGCACAAAGGGAATGCCATTGAGAAACTTTGGGTAATAGTGCTGGCCTATGCGGTGACTGGCGTCGGCCCAGGCGAAATCAAAGACGAATTCACCATAGGAGTGCTGTTTTAGATAGAGCGGGGCGGCGCCGACGAGGGCGCCGCTCTGGTCTTCGGCCAGCAGATGACAGGGCTCCCACCCTTTATCGATGCTGACGCAGCCGTGCGATTCAAGCTTTGACAGCCAGGCATGCCGGGTGAAGGGGTAGGCGGCCCCAAACAGGGCATCCCACCTGGCAGGTAACACCTCGGACAGGCTGCTGATATGGCGGAACCGCAAATTGAGATGCTTGTCGATACGGTCTGGAGTCTGTTGATTCTGATGCCGCGAGCAGGGAGATGCCGAGCGCTAGAGTTTACTCAGTGGAACACCGGGCCGGCACTGGGAATATCGCGAATGGCCCACTGAACTACGGCGTCGTGCTCGAAGCCGCTGATTACCTCGGAATCCGCCGGTTCGCGCGCGTTTGCAAGCAGGCCCTCACTGTCGAACTCAATGCTCGCGCCAGCCGTCTGGACTTTGAGTTCCATTCGATTCTCGTCGTCGACGGTCACCTGCAGGTAGCGAACGCGACTATCCGCAAATTCGGGCAGTTTGCGCGCGCCGGCAGCGACTCCCGCCGCCAGATCTTCGGTAAATTCCCGAATTCTGTGGTCCTGCGTCAGGACAAAATGTCTGATGAGCATGTCAGCTCTCCGGTTTAGGTGAGGGCACTTTGATCTATCCGTCCTCTTAAATGCCACCTTAGCGCCATTTTTCAAGGGGGCGATTGATATACTCGAGTCGATGGTCAATACGGCCCGACGGCCGGTAAATATCTGTATGCTATTGATTGGCAATATATTTACTTGTCTTGCCGATTAATTTGGCGTTCCTATAATCCCTCGCTTATTCCTTCTGATCCTCTTCTCCCTTGTCTACTAGCAAATCCAGGACCGACCCCGGTTGGCTTGAGCGTCTGCCACGTGAAGCAGGCCTGCTGGCCAGTCTGGGCCTCACACTGTTTCTGCTGGCCGCCTTGATCAGTTTTGATCTGGATGATCCGGGGTGGAGCTCTTCCGGGAGCGGTGCGCCTGTCCAGAACCTGGTGGGCCCGGTCGGTGCGTGGAGTGCCGACCTGTTGTTGAGCATGTTTGGTTATGTGGCCCTGTTTATACCGCTTGCCATATGCCTGCTGGGACTCCGTCTGTATCGAGGTGGAGCCTACAAGGACTCCCCCGTATCCACACTGGTCCGGATCCCGGCTTGGCTGGGGATGCTGGCCGCCCTTTCGGGTCTGTGTGCGCTACATGCCACCGTGTGGCCCAGCTTCCCACCGCAAGGCGGGGGCGGGATACTTGGGCAGATCATTGGATCCGGCTTTATTCGCTGGCTCAAGCCACTGGGGGCTAGCCTGAGCCTGCTGACGCTGTTCCTGGCTACGGCGCCGCTGGCCCTGATGTTCTCCTGGATACGCGTCATCGAGACGATCGGCGGCTGGATGCTCAAACTGATTCCCAAACCACGCGAAAAAGACCTGGACGCGCGCCCGCGTGAACCCATATTGACAACAGCGAATGATTGGCTCGCTGAGCTGCGCGAGCGTATGCGGGGTGCGACAGAGAACCTGGTCCGCAAGAGTCCGGAAATTGGCCCCTCCCTGATGGAAGGTGAGGTCGATGCGCCATCGCCACCGATCCGCACCGCTGATGAAGGTCGCGCGGATGACGTGCCGCCCATCCTGCGGCGGAGCAAACTCGCCAGTGCCACACCTGATCTCGACATTGCAGCGGACCTTGCGCCAGCACCGCCGACGCCGAGTAAACCGAAGAAATCCTTGTTTGGCAGCTCCAAACCCAGCTACCGTGGCAAAGCCTTGCCGCCTGTGAGCCTGCTTGACGAAGCGCGCGGCACCCTCAGCAAATATTCTCAGGGTGAGCTGGAGCAGTTGTCACGCGATGTCGAAAGGCATCTGGCGGACTTCGGCATCAAGACCGAAGTCGTCGCCGCGACACCAGGCCCGGTGATCACACGCTTTGAGCTGCGCCCTGCACCGGGCGTCAAAGGGGCACAGATCACCAATCTTTCGAACGATCTGGCGCGTTCGCTTTCAGTGTCCCGCGTTCGCGTAATCGAAGTCATTGAAGGCAAGCCATTTATCGGACTGGAAATTCCTAATCAGCGACGAGACATGGTGAGCTTGCGCGAGATTCTGGATTCGTCGGTCTACAAGAATTCCGCCTCGATGTTGTCCCTAGCGCTCGGCAAGGACTTTGCCGGCAAACCAGTTGCGGTCGATCTGGGAAAGATGCCCCATTTGCTGGTCGCGGGCACCACCGGTGCGGGCAAATCGGTGGCGATCAACGTCATGATTCTGTCGATCCTGTACAAGGCAACGCACGAGCAGGTTCGCTTCATTTTCATTGACCCGAAGATGTTGGAATTGTCGATTTATGCCGACATCCCGCATTTGCTGACTCCAGTGGTGACGGATATGAAGGACGCCGCCAATGCATTGCGCTGGTGTGTGGCGGAAATGGAGCGACGCTACCGCATCATGACCAAGCTCGGTGTTCGCAACCTCGCGGGCATGAACAAGAAGATCAGGGAAGCTGCCGAGGATGGAGAACCTATCTTCGATCCTCTGGCCAGGGCACCGGAGCTTTTCGACGATGCCGACGGCGCCTTCGAGCCGGATGAAATGGAGCCCTTGCCGAGCATTGTCGTTGTCATCGACGAGTTGGCTGACATGATGATGGTCGTCGGTAAAAAAGTGGAAGAACTGATTGCGCGGCTCGCACAAAAAGCACGCGCCGCTGGAATTCATTTGATCGTTGCAACTCAGCGCCCGAGCGTTGATGTCATTACCGGGCTGATCAAGGCCAATATTCCGTCGCGAATCGCGTTTCAGGTGGCATCGCGTATCGATAGCCGCACCATTCTCGATCAGCAGGGAGCAGAGACCCTGCTCGGTCACGGCGATATGCTGTACCGCCCGATCGGCGCTTCCACAGTCGCCCGCGTGCACGGCGCCTTTGTCGATGACCACGAAGTGCACAACGTCGTCAACTATCTGAAACAGGTCGCTCCGCCGAATTACATCGAAGATATTTGCTCAGAAGAACCGGCCCCCAGTCTGATGGACAACGGCGCAGATACCGAGGCAGACCCACTCTACGATCAGGCTGTGCAACTCGTGATCGAATCCCGCAAGGCTTCCGTCAGCTGGGTGCAGCGCCGCCTCAAGATTGGCTACAACCGGGCCGCAAGAATTGTCGAGCAGATGGAAGCGACGGGTCTGGTGGGGCCGAGTGGCCCTGGTGGCAACCGTGACATTCTGGTACCCGGCGGGCAGGACTCGGGTTGAATTCGCACAGACATCTGTCGGTCGCATCGATGGCTCGCAGGATCTGAAGTGGCAGCGAAGATTCTATTGGCTTTAATTGCCTTTTTATTGCTGTTCGGGCTGACCATGACCGCCGCCGCGGATTTGCTGCAGCCGATGCCCTTGCTGATCAGAATCCTAGGCATGCTGTTGAGCGTTGTGCTGTTCTTCTACGCAGTGTCCAAGCTCATCAAGTTCGCTCTACTCGGTGTCGTTGCAAGGGTTTCGCAGAAAGTCTCAGCGCAACTGCCAGCCGATGTGCGCGGCGAACTCCTTAGCCTCGAGATGGCGCCATTGCCGTATTTAGATGCGGGTGGCGGCGCTCAGATGCAGGATGAAGCCTTGAAAGTGAAGCTCCGATTCGCCGGTCTTTCGGGGGAGGTCCGAACTCGACTCGACCCTTTTGCATTCCGCCTGCGTGAAACGGGCACGGCGCGTGGTGGCGGCTCTGCAAATTTCAAATACATGTTTTCCGGTGCACAGTCAGGCCCGAGCGCCTTTCTGGAGGCCATGCAGGGCCTGCAGCAAGAAATGAGTGGCGAAACGTTCAAGGCGGAATGGATTCGCATCTTTGACAAGCAAGGCATCGAACGCCTGTCGGCAAGCGCGTACGAAGACTCGGACCAGATGGGTGAACTTCCCTTGCTGACATCAGAATGGATCATCGAACTCTATTTTCTGCGTCGCTGGGCGAGCGATTCCACTGAGTTCGCTTTGCATTATGGAATGACGCCGCTCTTCACCATGGACGCCTCACTGGCCAAATCGCTGTCAGCCCGTCTGCAGTCGCTCGAAAAGTCGACGCCGGATGTGCATTGAGCGCAAATGAATCTATGGCCTGAGATATGCTCAGCGCGGCTGCGGTGTGCCATCGATTTTGCCCTTAAGCCGCCAATCATCCCGTTTGTTGTTCAATCCGGCTTCGGAAATTGCCCGGAAACCTTCAGAAAAGTAATGAAACAAAGCCCCCGACTAATTCTTTCATGGCTGTTCAGCGCGATATTGATGCTGCCGCCGCTTGTACTACGGGCCGCACCAAAAGAAAGCGCCAGTGCCCTGGATCAGTTCGTATCAGAGGTGCAAACCCTGAGCGGTCGTTTCAAGCAAACGCAAATTGATGAAGAAGGTGAAATGCTCTCCAGCGGCGAAGGGCGGGTGAGTATTTCCCGTCCCGGGCGATTTCGCTGGGCATATGAGCAACCCTATGAACAGTTGCTGGTTTGTGATGGCAAAAAGATCTGGGCCTATGACCCGGATCTGTCACAGGTTACGGTGCGTGAGGCGCGTGAGGCCCTTACTGGGACACCGGCTGAGTTGTTGGCACAGGACGCTCGGCTTGGCGACAAATTCAATGTCGAAGTGCTCGGCGTCATTGAAGGCGCGCAGCATATCCGCCTGTTTCCTAAAATCGCCGACAGTGATTTCAAATCGATTGATATGTGGCTCAAGAAGGGTGTACCGCAGCGTTTGCGATTTGCGGATCCGCTGGGCGGGGTGACGGTTGTCGATTTGCTGGACCTGGTCGTGAACGAAACGATTCGGGACGAGGTGTATATCTTCTCTCCCCCCAAGGGGACTGAAATCATCGAGGCTGCTGCAGGGCAGTGAAACTGCAGGCCCCCTTGGCGGAGCGCATGCGGCCTGCGCAACTCGATGAGATCCTGGGGCAGGATCACCTGATGGCCGCCGATGCACCGCTTAGACTCCTGCTCGAAAGCGGACAGATCCCTTCAATGGTGTTCTGGGGGCCTCCGGGTGTTGGTAAAACGACACTGGCACGATTGATTGCGCAGCACGTAAAGGCCCGATTTTTAACTCTTTCTGCCGTACTTTCGGGGGTCAAGGAAATCCGTCAGGCCGTGGCGGCGGCGCAGGCCGAGGCGACTGGGCTCATGGCACAGCGCACCGTGCTGTTCATCGATGAAATTCATCGGTTTAACAAGAGTCAGCAGGACGCCTTGTTGCCCTTTGTCGAGGATGGAACGCTGCTGCTGGTCGGCGCCACCACGGAAAACCCGAGCTTTGAGCTCAATGGAGCACTGCTGTCCCGCCTGCGTGTCTTTGTCTTGCGCCCTGTCGACCAGCCCGCTCTGCAGGCGCTCTTGCTCAGAGCGCTGACCGATGCGGAAAAAGGCCTGGGTCAGAGTGCGGATGCATTGCCGGAGCACTGGATTGAGCGCATCGCAGAAGCTGCAGACGGGGATGCGCGTCGTGCCCTGATTCTGCTGGAAACCGCCCTGGAACTGGCCCGCGCAGATGAAGCCAAGGATGATGCGCTGCTCGCAAAGCTGATCGGTCGCGGGTTGCGCCGTTTCGACAAGCAGGGCGAAAATTTTTACGATCAGATTTCGGCTTTGCACAAATCCGTTCGCGGCAGCGATCCGGATGCGGCGATCTACTGGTTTGCGCGCATGATCGATGGCGGCTGTGATCCTCGCTACATCGCCCGTCGTGTCACCCGTATGGCCTACGAAGATATCGGACTGGCGGAGCCGGGTGCCCTGCGGCTGTGTCTGGACGCCTGGGACGCCTACGAGCGACTTGGTAGTCCCGAAGGCGAACTGGCGCTCGGGCAGGCCGTGATCTATCTTGCCGGCGTGCCCAAGAGCAATGCCGCCTACATGGCGCTCAAGGCGGCGACGAGCGCGGTTCAAGCGCGTGGTTCTCTAGACGTGCCCATGCATCTGCGCAATGCGCCGACCCAGCTGATGAAGGACCTCGACTATGGCAAGGGCTATCGTTACGACCATGATGAAGCGGACGCGCACGCTGCAGGACAGCAGTTTTTGCCCGACGCATTGCTAGGCGAGAAGTTTTACGAGCCGACGCGCCACGGTGTCGAAGGACGTATTGCGGACCGACTGGACAAGTTGTTGCCAGCGCGGGGGAAGAAATTGTGAGATGCATACCTTGAACATGGCTATTGTGCTTGCGGTTGCAGCCGGCGGTGCTCTGGGCTCGGTCGGTCGCTATGGTGTCGGCGTGCTGGCACGCCAGTATTTGTCTGGCGGGCCCTGGGGCACTCTGATCGTGAATATCATCGGCAGCTTTGCCATTGGTGTGCTGTTCACCTGGTTTCTGCTGCGCCCAGCGCCCGAATGGGCTCGCCTGGGTTTGATGACGGGCGTCCTCGGCGGATTCACCACGTACTCGGCATTTTCACTCGAAACCCTGGAGCTATTTCGCAGCGGCGGCATGCTGGCTGCGGGTGGTTACGCGGCGATGACACTGGTCTTCGGGCTTGCAGCCTGCGCCTTTGGTTTGGCCCTAAGCAGACTGCTGCTCGCCTGATGAGTGCATTGCCGCGATAATTCGCGACTTCGATTCACTTTCAAATTAACAGGATTTTTCATGCTCGATCCTCGCCGCCTTCGTGCGGAACCTGAAGTTATCGCTGCTCAGCTCGCCAGACGCGGATTCAAATTCGATCTGGCCTATTTCTCTGGGTTGGAAGAGCAGCGTAAGCAGCTGCAGACAGAGACCGAGGCCTTGCAGGCTCAGCGCAATGCCGGTTCAAAGAAGATCGGGCAAGCCAAGGCGAGGGGAGAAGATATCGCGCCGGTACTGGCCGAAATGGATCAGCTCAAGAAGCGGCTGAGCGACAACGAGACCGCGCTCACTGCTCTGCAGGAGTCGTTTGAGTCGTTTGCACTGGGGCTGCCCAATCTGCCTCAGGCACAGGTCCCGGAAGGATTGGATGAGCGCGCGAATGTGGAAGTGCGCAAATGGGGTGAGCCTCGCTCGGCGCAAGGCGCTCGCAACCATGCCGATCTGGGCGAAGCGCTTGGGCAGATGGATTTTGCGGCAGCGGCCAAGATTACCGGTGCCCGCTTTACCGTATTGCGCGGCGGGCTCGCGCGGCTGCATCGGGCGCTGACACAGTTCATGATCGATGTGCATACCCTGGAGCATGGCTACGAAGAAGTGTATCTGCCCTACATCGTCAATAACGCGTCTCTGCGTGCGACAGGCCAGCTGCCCAAATTCGGCGAAGATCTGTTTGCGCTGAAAGGCGATCAGGACTGGTATCTCATTCCGACCGCAGAAGTGCCCGCCACCAATCTGCTCCGAGATGAAATTCTGGAAGAGCAGGATCTGCCAAAAAAATGGGTGGCACATACGCCTTGCTTCCGTTCCGAGGCGGGCTCGGCCGGACGCGATACCCGAGGCATGATTCGGCAGCACCAGTTTGAGAAAGTTGAATTGGTCCAGGGGGTCAAGCCCGAGGATTCCGAGGACGCTTTGGAGGCCTTGACCGAGCACGCGGAGAATATTCTCAAGAAGCTTGAGCTGCCTTTCCGCACTGTCGCACTTTGTGCGGGGGACATGGGGTTTTCAGCAGCGAAGACTTATGACATTGAAGTCTGGCTGCCCTCAGAGGGGCGCTATCGCGAGATCAGCTCCTGCTCAAACTTCGAAGATTTTCAGGCCCGTCGCATGCTGGCCCGATATCGCAGAGCGGGCATAAAAAAACCCGAACTCATTCATACATTGAATGGCTCGGGTTTGGCGGTAGGAAGAACGTTGGTTGCAATCATCGAGAACTTCCAACAGGCGGATGGATCAATCCAGATTCCTTCAGCCCTTCACCGCTATGTCGGAGACACGGTCATCAAGCCTCTGGCCTGATGACCGCACCCGACAGGTTCTGCTAGCTGCTATTCGCAGTCCTTGCCTTTCTGGCAATCCGCATTGCCATTATCACCGCCGGTGAAGGCATTTTCTACTGAAGCGGCCAGGCCGCCAGGCGCGCGCTTGCCTTTGCCGGTGTTGGCACCGCCAACGTTGGAACCGGCAAAATCGGAACCGATACCGCCGCTGACGCCGCTGACGCCAGAAACGCCACCGCCGGTAATACCGCCCGTGCCCGATACTTGGGCAAAAGCGAGCGAACTCATCAGCAGAGTGGATGCAGCAAGAGTTTTAAGAATACGAGATGCCATGTTGAATCTCCGATCTAAACGATCATTTTGTTGAATTGATAGCTTTCAGCTGGATTATTAGAAGCTGAAGGCGTAGCCGAGCGTGCCGCCGAACTGAACGTCGGAATCAAAGCGCTCGCCAACGTTAATCGCACCTAGCGTCACCGTCACAGGAAAGCCGTTGAACGGTGCAGCAGAGACGCCGACATTGGTGAAGCGACCGGTGTGGTCCACGATCAGCGAGTACTGGCGAGTGATGTAGAAAGCCAGCGAGCCGAAGACGTTCACGCCATCGTCGTCAAAATCATTGGTGAATCCACCGTCGCCCACACCCACGGTGGCGACCAGCGCGTGACGGCGTGTGCCCGTGTCAATGGAGAACACCTTGGAGGCATTGGCATAGACGCTGGAGACGTTCTGGTCTTCTGCATTGCCCCAGCGAGAGGTGCCGATCACGCCAACTGCCACTGCGGCTCCGCCGGGGAGATTGCTGTGCAGTTTGAAGGACAGGCCGCCGGATTCACCGAAGCCGTCTGAATCCGGGTTGCCGGTCAGATCGCTCGAGCCGGTGAGCGAGGTCGTCACCACGGCGGTTTCGAGGCCGACGTATTCGTCAGCGTCGCCCAGGCCGAAAACCAGGGCTGCACTACCGTCGAAGTCTTCGTCATCGTCGATCTTCACGCCGTTGAATTCGTCCGGCAGGGTCTGGCCGTACACACCAACGCCGACAACGCCGAAACTGGCGCCGAACGCAATGGGAGAGCCGAAGGAGGCGCCTGCGTAGGAATTAGGAGCAGTCTGAGGGACCGCGATGTTCCCGCCGGCTTGGGCATGGGCAGTGGCTGCAGCCACGGCAAATGCGTTCAAGACTAGAGTTGCCGCAACGACTTGGAGCTTCATATCTGTGGTTCCCTGATGTGCCTGAGATGATTTTTGTACTGCTGACGTCAATTGTACGCCGCATTCCGATAATTTAATCGTAAGCGCAGGTGTATGACAAGCCTTGAATTATGGATACTTTTGTCGGGCCGACCTTATTCAGTTTCAGTTTAGCTTCGGCGGGTCCAAAGGAGCATTTATCCGGTGGTGCTAATTCGGCGCGCGCGGACCCGCTTCGTGGGGGCTGGCTGACCTGACTCCGAAGGCTGATAAGCCGCAGAAAAACCCTTAAGCGATTCAGATGCTGCATCAGCTGACTGATCTGCACGCAGAGAAAACGAGGAAATTCCGCATCTGAGCATGCCGTGCAGCTGGTCTTGAACGACGGCTGCACCGGTCGCGCGTACATCTCCTTGATAGCCGCACTGGTCACGCAGCAAGCGCGCCTGAGAATACGCACGCCCGTCAGGAAAATCCGGAAAACACAACAGAAGCAATGGTCTGTGTAGAGCGCTTGAACTCAGGGTGCGCACATCCATGGCGTTTTCAATGCACACGCCAACGGGATATTTCCGGCTGCCGAGTTCGGCTCCTTCCTTTTCCCAACGCGCCAGAGAGACCACGACGGTCCCGCTTGCCGGCACGGCTTCTTCGTCTGAGATTAACGTATGCGGCGTGGCTGACCTTCCATCGGCAGTGATCGTTTGCTGACTCATGCGCTCACCTTTTCCGGATACAAGCGCGCCTTGAACGGCGACATTTTCACGCGGCGATAAGTTTCCAGAAAGGTTTCATCTTCGCTATGACGTAACTCCAGATAGACCTCGACGATGGTTTGCACCGCGTCAGCAATTTTGTCGCGCGCAAACGACGGGCCGGTGCGGTCGCCCAGGCTGGCATCGTTTTCCGCAGATCCACCCAGGGTGACCTGGTACCACTCTTCGCCTTTTTTGTCGACGCCGAGGATGCCGATGTGGCCTACGGTGTGATGGCCACAGCCGTTCATGCAGCCCGACATCTTGAGTTTCATCGGACCCACGTCGTGCTGATCGTCCAGATTTTCGAAGCGATCGAAGATGTCCTGCGCTACCCCGATGGAGCCGGCGTTGGCCAGAGAGCAGAAATCCAGACCGGGGCAGCAGATCATATCCGTCAGCAGACCAATGTTTGGGGTGGCCAGATTCTGCGCCGCCAACTGCTGCCACAGGGCATACAAGTCGTCGAGTTCTACATCCGCCAGAACCAGGTTCTGATCATGTGTGACCCGAATCTCTCCCTGTGAAAACTGATCTGCCATGTCCGCCACTGAGTCCATCTGCGCGGCTGTTGCGTCCCCGGGTGCCACACCGTCCGCCTTTAGCGATGCAAATACGATGGCGTAGCCGGGTTGGCGGTGTGCCTGAACATTGCAGCGCACCCAGGCTGCAAACGCAGCGTTATGCAGCAGTTTGTCCTCGTGCGCCTTGCTCACGGCGGGCAGGGACTTATACATCGGCAGGGTGAAACGCTTGCGGATGTCATCCAGTTCACCCGGCGCCAATGTCAGTTCGCCACCACGAATCCGCGCCCACTCAGTCTCGACCATCTCGCGAAATTTTTCCGGGCCAGTCTCCTTAACCAGTATCTTGATGCGGGCACGATAAATATTGTCGCGCCGGCCCAGCAGGTTGTAGACCCGCAGCACCGCTTCCAGATAGGACAGCAGGTCTTTCTCAGGCACAAATTCGGCCATTTTCAAGCCGATGATGGGAGTGCGCCCCAAGCCGCCACCGACATAGATGGTGTAACCCACTTGGCCCGCCTCATTTTTGACGACTTGCACCCCGATATCGTGCACACGAATGGCTGCCCGGTCCGCTGCCGACCCGGAGAACGCGATCTTGAATTTACGTGGCAGCCAATTGAATTCCGGGTGAAAGGAAGACCACTGTCGGGTAATTTCGCAATAGGGTCGGGGGTCGATCAATTCATCACGTGCAACGCCCGCCAGATGATCGGAGGTCACATTGCGAATGCAGTTGCCGGAAGTCTGAATCGCGTGCATCTGCACGGACGCCAGATCTTCAAGAATGTCAGGGACGCGTTCGAGCTTTGGCCAGTTGTATTGGATGTTCTGCCGCGTGGTGAAGTGACCGTAATCCTTGTCGTACTCGCGGGCAATATGAGCCAGCATGCGCAATTGCTTGCTGGCCAGAAGGCCATAGGGGATCGCAACCCGAAGCATCGGGGCAAAGCGTTGAATGTAAAGACCATTGCGCAGCCTCAGTGCGCGGAATTCTTCCTCGGGAATCTGCCCCGCGAGGTATCGCTGAGTTTGGTCGCGATACTGCGCCACCCGTTCGTCAACCAGCGTCTGGTCGTATTGATCGTATTGGTACATCTGAAATAAAAATATCGTCTGTAAAGAGGCTGTCAGCCCACCGGACGCGCAGGCTATCAGCCTCGGACCCTGTGATATAGCTATTTCAGAGCATATTTAAAGACCTTATTAGAATGAGGAAATGTGCACGGTCCAATATTTGCTGGCGATCAGCAATTACCAGACAGAATTCTGCAAAGTGGGGGAATAGTGCCGTCGCACGGGAATATATGCGGATGGGCCGTGTCCGGCTGTCGCGTCGCAGCTTTCGTTCTTGCTTTTGACAGTTTCTGGCCGTCGCCATAGATATTCTCAAATCGCATCGGCTGAGCGCAGCGGCTCCAGCCATTTCTGAATTGACTCGACCAATGCGGTCAGACGGGAGGCGCATTGGTTGCAGGTCGGATCCGGGCCGTCCTACCGTCTGTCTCAGGAGCGGCGGCGAGGCACAAAAATTGGTGTAAAAAGGCTTGCCGCAAATTCCACGCGGTTCCTGCTTTGTCCGGTGGCTAAAATCACTGTTCATGGAGGCGTACGACGGTGATTCAGGAGAATTCGATGTTCAGTCACATAGACAACCCTGCCGCACCCGGGCGACCTTCTCATCAGGGTCAGTCGTTTCAAAACGGAATCGCTGCGAAGGCCTTTTCGGCTTGGCTGATGACCTTGCTCCTCTGTGCTTGCGGTAATTCCAATAACGGATCGCTGACGGCGGTGTCCGGTCCCGGCAACGGGGGCGCGGGTAGTGGCGGTGTTGGGGGGGCGAAAATGTGCGCGGTGAGTCTGCCAGCGCCCTCGACCATGCTCAAACCGGCCGAGCCCGCATGCTCTGACCGTGGAGATGATCGACTGCTTGCGATGAGTGACGTCGGCATCGGGTCCAGCAGCGAGTTAGGCCTGGCACCCGGCCGTTACGCTCTGCCGGCTAGCGCGCAGCCGACCAAAATGGTCATCATGTTTCACGGGCACCAGAACGATTCCTGCGCGTTTCGGGATCATCTTCGCCTTGCCGCACAACACGGTGCCGTGGCCGTCGCGATGGATTACTCGGATCAGGAGGATCGCCATGTTGACGGCATCGGCTTCGTGCGCAACTGGGGCTGGGCGGTTCGCTCCGGGGCAGCAGATTCGATCCAGGCTGCGCAATACTTCATGAATCGCTACCCGACGATCACCGAGGTGGTGAATTTCGGGGTCAGCATGGGCGGCAATGTTTCTGGTTATGCGGCTTATTTTGACGGTGCGACGCGCGCGGATTGTTCGCCGATGTGGGACTACTGGATCGCGGGGGAAGGGGTTCACAATCTGACCGAGGAATATAACGGGGCCAAGGC
>JBFJJV010000012.1:0-37858 GCA_041635265.1 Panacagrimonas sp. | reverse complement strand
CAATGGGGCTCCTGCGATGCCGATTGACACGGCCCGCTGTCTGGATGATTGACGTGAGGCTAGACGGCTCAATGACGGCCCAGTCGAAATCATGATCTCGCCCGACCTCTTCAACGGGGGTCGCAACAACGATGAAAATGACATCCTCCGCGCCATTGTTTGCAGCGTTTTCGACCCGTGCTTTGGTCTCACTGGAATGTGTCCACCAACCGGTTGCGGTTGAACTCGGTTTGCGGTTCAACATTTTGTCCAGATGCTGTTCCTTGATCGCTCGGCGTACCAGTAGTTCGCGTGCGTGATAGGTGGCGACAAAAATGGCGCGTGTGCTGACGGATGCTTCGCCGAATTCGCTGATGAATTTGGCGACCTGATGACAGGTTTCGATATGAGCAACCCGAATCAAGCCGATGGATATGCGCATCTGATTGCCCAGCTGGTCGTCGGTTACCGTGTGATGTTGGTCGTGCAGGCAAAGCAGCTGTCCCCGGATCACTCCAAGCCAGGCGTCTTCGTTTGGCTCCGAAATTTCGGCAACTTCGAATTTTTTCGTAACGCGGGCTGCGGCCGCAAGAGATTGGCGAATGGCGAACGATTGGTATTGTTCGAGTTCCATGCCAGGGGAAAGAATGTTGGGCTCATTGCCATCGCTCACAGCAACGATGCGACCGACCAGCTGTGTTCGATTTTCCATCTCCTGCCGCTGCAACATGCCGCGTCGCCAGACTTTTGTGATGGCACCAACAAGCACCTCCGGCAAAGTCGCTGTAGAGACGACAACATGGCGTCCGCAAACGGCCGACATTTCCACAACCCGCAAGACGGCCATCAGCGCTACGGGATCGTAGGAATCGGCCTCGTCAACGATCAGGTCACTGGTGGCAACCCGGATTAGCGCCTTGCCGTGATGACCTTGCCGACCCGGCTCGCCCGCTGCGACCAATTGGTCCATCGTGGTGACTGCAACTGGAGTTGCCAGCAATTTGTGTTCACGTTCGTTGATCGACGCCAGCAGTGATTGCAGGTCTTCGGGCAAGGGCTTGCGGAGTTCGCCGAGTACCTCGGTGTCCGGCTCTTCACTGGACTGGGCTCGGTTGTCCTCCCAACCTTCTTCATCGTCCTGCACCCATTGCTGTTCATGCAGTTTGACGATGGCTGGCTCGCCGATTACGCAGATCATCTGATCTTTACTTATGCCCACCTGTTTTTCGTAGGCATCCCGCGTCTGCAAGGTCAGGCTGCGAAGATTGAAGGCAGCGCTGATTCTCAATTGACCTTCGGTGTGACGCAGCGCCGCCAGCAACTTGACGTTGGCGCGCGTTTTTCCTGCCCCGGTGCTGGCAATGTTCAGAACCAGCGTTGGCGTGCATTCGGATTCTTGCAGGGTTTTGAGAAAGCTTGCTGCCTGATCTTGCCAACCGTAGTGCTCGTCGCTGGATGGCTGAAGAATGCGCTCAAGATCGCGCTGTTCCAACGCAGGCCAGCCTTGCCCGTGCAGCAGCCGAACCGTGCGGGCAGCGCGCTCGCTGACGGATTGCAGGTGCCAGGTCAGCGGTTGATTCAGCCGCGCAAAGATGGCCTTCTTGCTCTTGTTGCCGCTCTTCGCATTCTTGTTTCGGTGGCTGTTGGCGTACAGAGAATCGTGGTTCGGCGCAGGTGTTTCATGAGCCTCTGCGGAAACCCAATGATCGGCCAACACCAGACAGGCGCGTGCCAGCATGGCCACCGGGTGCCAATACTCGGCTGGCCCAGTGATCTGGCTCAGGCGTGCAATGCTTTCTTCAAGTTGCGTCAGGATTCCCGCCGATTCAAAGCTGGCTTTTACAACGGAATGACTGGCATCGTGGTGTGGTTCGAACAGATGTTGGTCGGCCCCGGCCTTGTCTCTGCACACATGCGCGCCGGAAGCAGTTTTCTCTCGGTCTCTGAACCTACCGTACAGCCGGTGGTGACTCACCACGCAAAAGCTCAGCGCATCACGCCAGTGGCTGATCGCCCGAACGTGTGGGAGGCGAAACAGATCGCCCTTCGTGTCTTCCAACCCGCATAGAAGCTGCTCCAGACGGTCTGGATTCATTTGCTCCTTATCCAGCATGTCTCTCAGCAGAAAATCCGAAATCCACTCGTGACGCACCGCGTCCATATGGGGTTTTGTTTCGAGCAGTTTCCACTGAAAGCGCCGCGTGGCTTTTCCAAGGTCGTGCGCCAGGCCCGCGGCATGTGCAAGCAAGGCGGCGTGTTGCAAGTACAGGGGAAGGGCTAGTGGAGTGGTGCGGGTTTCCATGGCAAAGCGGCCTTCTGGGTCGTGACGATGATCATTTCCCACATGCCAGACCAGGCGCATGGATCGCGCAAAATCATTTTGATAACAAGACACCGACGTGTGCCGAGAAGCCTTGCGACGCAGTGCGCGATGAACCTCGTCCAGTGCCTCGGCGGTGATGGGCGTGATCCAGGCGCGATCGCCGATGCGGGTGGCATAGCGGTCGAGCAGTGCCCGCGTCCGCCCCAGAGATTTGCCTTCGCAATTGCAGACAAACAGAACGTGCATGGGCGGTGCTTGCTCCTCTTAACCGCCGCGTTCAAGGCGGAGAATGGGTGGCCAGACAATATCCGCTGAAATGGGCTCTTCCTGATACAGGCGCTTGAACTCATACAACTGTCGCTCGCTGATCAGGATGCTGCCGTGCGCGCCAATGCCCAGCTCGCGGCAAATGGCTTCGCGTTGATACCGGTTGAAATGCGGATGTAGTTCGGCGATGAAATGCTTCTCTCGATTGCTGACGCCAACGCTGCCGCGCGCTCGCAGCTTTTTGAGTTGGGCTGGTTTGATGAGCGTGCCTGGTGCCAGGCGCGCTTCGGCGATTCTCGGCAGGACGAATGTGCGCTCGCCATCTTCGCCTTCGATTTCGGTATCGATGGCAATAAGCCGCCATTGTCGCCCGGTGAATTCCAGGGACATGGGAATCACGGTGCGCCAGCGTGGTTCCTCAGCACGGCGCATGCCGCCATAGAGAATTTCCAGTGGTGCCAGAAAACGACGCGCACGAATAATGGTTTCCAGCATGTTCTCGTCGAATTTCGCGACGGGATAAGGCTGCAAACGAATATTCCACTCTTCGGGCGTTACGCCCGTGACCTGCCATCCGCAGCCCTGCATCATGTCCTCGATGATGCGCGCCGCCCGTGCGACGGCCGGCGGGGTTGAGCCGGGCACCGGAACGACACCGCGCCGTGAGGGGCCGGGCTGAAGTAGCTTGGGGAAGTCCGCGACGGCAGATTGCAGGACGCGGTACGCCTGAATCTGGCTGAGTTCAAAAGCTGTCGCGGTGTCTGCGCGCGAAACGGAGCCCAGTGCAAAGGCGCGGCGGAGCACAAATTGTGACCGGGTTCTCAGTCGCGCCCCACTTTTGGTCGCAGACTTAATTTTGGATGGCTTCATAAGCAAAGGATTATTTTCAAACAGGCATAAAACAATTCAAAACGATAAGATTTATATGGTCGACAAATGGAGCGCATGAGATCATGGTGACGCATCTTCCAAGCCCTGCCAAGAACCATGACGGAATCGCCTGCTGCAGCCACCAAAGCTGATTTGCCGCCCGTATCAAAACTGCTGGAAGAAATCAGCCGTGTCACGATCGGGGGAAAGATTTCTGCGGCTTTGCGGCAAAAAGCGGTGCTTGCCGCAGGAGCCCGCTTGCTGGCGGATGCGGGGATCACGCCTGACAACGCTGATGCGAACGGCCACCTGCAAGCCATCGTTGACGCTGGCCAAGAAGCAGCCCTGCTGCGCGAGCTGAGCATTCGGCTGGCGTGGGAAGACAAAGCTGGTTTATCGAAAGAAGCGCGCGCTCTTGGATGCAAGAACGAAGCGTTTTTTACGGCTCTGCGACAGGCGCCGGAAGCGCTGAACACACCAGAAGAATGGGGGTTGGCCATTCAGCGTCTGCGCGAATCCCTGCTTGCCGGGCAGTCGGCAAGTGCGGGCGATGGCACTTTTCAGTTCTGCCATTTCCGCGCGAAGCTGACCAATTCCAAGGCGGTGGGCGATGTGTTTGTGTCCACGCAGCGAAAATCCCGTCTGCCGTATCTGTTCTCGGCCAGCCTGCAAACGCAAGACGTGCTGCCGCCAGACAAGCTCAGCACAACCGCGCCCAAGGCCGTGATCGAAGGCTTGTCCGGTGCCATTGAACTCAGTGCAGAGGTGAAGCAAGCCCTGGAGCGTCAGCTTGAGGCACACCCTGTGGGTGAACAGGGGCTGGACTGCATCGATGCCCGTCTGCGGCAGATCGTATTGCCCAGAGACGGCAGCTATCTTGGCCTGATTCCGCTTAGCAGCAGTTGCATCGCACATGTAGTCGAGCAGCGCATCTCGGCCCTTTTCGGCGCGGATGAAAAACAATCGGAAGCCGAAAAACTGGAAGCCAAGGCGGCACGAGCGCGCTACCAATTTCCTGACCGGCTTGCCAACGGCGTTGGCGGTGGCAAATCACAAAACGTGACGTCTTACCACGCCATTACGACCAGCCGGTATTTCCCGCTGAACTACCCGGTCAGTGACGAACTGCGTGCAGGCTTCGGCATTGTTTACAAGGGCTACCGCTTAAAAAAGTTTCATACACGAGTGCTACGGCCCTATGCCAAAGCCATTGGCAGCGGCGGTGTCTGGCGCGATGACCGCGACACGCTCATGGCGCGAGATTTTGCCCGCAAGAATGGACTGGCCGATATTTCGCGGGCCGTGATGGCCGATGTACGCCGCGCCATGTTCGCCTGCGAGGCAGCGCGCGAGGCCTTGGGCCGAGCATCAGAGCGAGACCAGACCCCCAATCTAGAGACGCGCGATGCCGCAACCCAGGCGGTCATTACTGGGCGCATGACCGCATCGGCAGCTGAACACATTGCAGGTCAGGCCAGCGCGCTCATGCAGGCGCACGAAGATGCTCAGCGCACAAGGCTTTTTGCCATGGAAGTACCGCTGATGTCGCTAATCGAGGGCGTGATTGCGGAAGACCTTTTGCGTCACTTCGGGAGCCACGCATGATCCGTTATTTAATTTTGAATGGCATTCACGTTCGCGGCTTTCAGATGCTGCACAGCCCGGTGCTCGTTTCGCCGCTGCCGCTGTTCGGTGCCTGCATGTTCGCGCACGCGCTGGCGAGTCGGCTGGGGCTGGAGAGCCGGGGTGTGATGCCGTTGGTGCATCGGGTGGAGCCGCACATGGATGCTCTGCCTGTCCAGAACAGGAAGCCGGCCAAGAACGCAAAGCCTGAGCAGCAAACAATTTTTCAGCTCTATTCCAACAGCAAGCGCGGTGCCTGCGGCTACATGGTTGGACAGAAGAAGGATGGCGGCGACTACGCGAAAGATTACGAGGGGCCGCAGTCCATGTCTTTCCAGCCGTCCATCACGGGGTCTGGCTGCTTTTCAATTGTGATCCGGATAGCTGGTGATCGCGATGGATTAGAAAAAACGATCAGGCAGGAAAAATTGCGCAAGCTTCGCTTCGCCGGGGGATACATCGACGAAGTAGAACGGATCACGGTCAAGGACGAGTTGCCGCGATACCTGCCCAGCGGCTACTGCCTAATGGATGCAAGCGACGAGGTACAGCGAGATCTGGCCAGGGGCAGAGGCATTGTTGAGTCCATTCTGATTCGCGAGCGGCGCGGCAAAATGCGATCGGAAGAGATGGATGACGATGCAATCGACGCAGCGGAATTGAATGCTGAGGAGCCCGAAATCATTTCCGATATCACCGACGAGTCAGGCATTCAATCTGACAGCCAAGGCGAGCCATACGAACAGCGCATACCCACCACATTGGGCTATGCCCTTCTGGGCGATGCCAAGCCCCGCACCGGTGCACGTCCAGGCCCGGGCGGCGAGCCCATCGATTCCGCGCCCGCCGAATCCATGATCGGCCTCGTGCGGCTGGTCAACACCCGCCGCATCAGCGCAAAAGACACCCCGTTTTGGACACTCAACTGGCGGACCGAAACAGAGTCCAGCCCCCCCTTCGACTACTGCCTGCTGACCCAGAGTGCGGCATGAATTTGTCGCAACACAAATGCTACGCATCGCTCACCCACGTCTACTTCCTACTTTGCTGATCTGACAATCGGAGTTTTTACTCATGTCCAAGAAAATCCAGCTTCCCCAGGTGCTTTCCATTCAACGTTGTATGAACCTTACTGATGGCCGCATGTTCAGCCTGCTGCCCGAAGCTGACGGTGAACGCGAGTTGCCTGTAGCTGTGGTTCGGCACGGTATTCGCGGCGTGCTGGGCGCACCCGATGCGGAAGACAACGCCGCTGCCAAAGGGACCTCCAACATTCAGGTGACGGAATCCGCCAAACTTGATCCAGAGGCGCTCGGTCTCGTGGTGCGTTTTAGCATTAAGCCATTGCCGCTGGACGAAGCCCTGTTCGCCTGCAACGTCGCGGCGTATGCAGAAGGGTTTCGGGCACTCGTGAGTCATTTGCAATCCAGCGCCTCACTACGCGAAGTGTGCCGCCGCTATGCCCACAACATCCTCAGTGGCCGCTGGTTGTGGCGTAACCGCGTACTCGGCAAGCCGGAAGTCACCGCGCACTTCAATGATCAAACGCTAAGAGCGAGCGGCTGGAAGCTGGACGGGTTTGCAGAGCACGAACACAGCACCGCGCTGGGCAAGTATTTGCAGGACTCCTTTGACGGCACTGCAGGAGGCGGATCAGTGATTGAAGTGACAGCCAGAATTCAGGGGCCGGGCCTTGCGCAGATGGAGGTTTATCCCTCACAGAACATGGTGTCAGGCAAGCCCCGCGGATTTGCCCGCCCGTTGTACAAAATCAATGCGCCCTCCATTGCCGAACTACGCAGCGTCATGCGCAGCAAGTCCGAGTTGGAATTCGCAGACACCTTGGTGATGGGGCAGGCCGCACTGCGCGACCAGAAAATTGGTAATGCTATACGCACCATCGACTCCTGGTACACCGACGACTCGGAGGCCGAAGCGTTGCCCGTAGAGCCCAACGGTGCCAGCCTACGGCACAACGAATTCTTCCGAACCAAATCCAAGGGCAACACTGCATTTTCTTTGCTGGGCAATTTGGATGACTTGCTGGAACGGGCGGCAGCCGCCAAAAGTGATGGACGTGCCGAGCCGGATCTCATGTATGTCACCGCCATGATTATTCGTGGTGGCGTGCTTAGCGGCGACAAGAAGGACGATGCCGAAAAATCCACGACTGGCAAGACTGGCAAGACGGGCAAGGCCAGCAAGAAGGCCGGGGATGCCAGCCCGGTTGAGGCAGAATAAGCCGTGCTTCCGAAATGCTATTTTCAGGTGGAGGTGCGCGGCAGCAGTGAGCTGGCTCCGCCCGTGATTCTGGCCGCCGTGGTGGAAGCGCTCCATCGCAGCGGTCAGGCCGGGCGCTATGCCTTGGGCTTCCCCGAGTCAGAGGGACGCTCACTGGGGTCAAGCCTGCGCGTGTTTTCAGACGATGAATCGGTGCTCACCGCCCTGCAGGACAAGCTCGCTTGCGAAGGGGTGGACGATGAGATCAAGACGCGCCGAATTGAGCCGGTCCCTTCGAATTGCGATTGGGAGCTTTTTGAAGCGCTCAAGCCCAATCTCAGCTCAGATGTCAGGCGCCGACGGCGGCGGCACGACGTTGGGACGTCGCGCCATGCCCCGTTTTCAGACGGCGAGATTCAGTCTGCCGCTGCCAAATGGGACCAAATTCATACCAGCCTGCCGTTCCTCCGTTTATGGAGCTTGAGTACGCGTCAGAAGATGACGATTTACCTGCGTACACAGACTGCCGACTCCGCAATGGTCCGTACAAATCCGAACAGTTACGGCTTTTCCACTGGCCAGCAGGGTCTGTTCCGATGCCCCGTGCCCAAATTCTAGGCCGCTGCGCTTAGTCGAGCGGAGGGCGCTGAGCATTGCGGCCTCGGCTATTCGAGGCCTCGAATCACCTGGCGATCATGGATAAGAAAGCAAAAGCGAAACGAGGTTCTACGCAAGCGCATCGTCGGCCCCAGGCCGTGATGATGTCCAAGCGGGCGAACGTGTTTTACTTGGAACATGTTCGGGTCATGCAGAAAGACGAGCGCGTTGTGTATCTCACGCAGACGCGTAATCCTGTCGAGCAGATCGTCAACATTCCTGACAAGAATTCAGCTTTCGTCCTGTTGGGGCGGGGCACGTCAATCACTGACTCGGCCATGCGGATGCTGGCTGAATCCAACGTGATTGTTGGATTTTGTGGCTCAGGCGGCAGTCCCTTGCATGGCATCTCGGACCCGATCTTCGTTACGCCACAGGACGAATACCGGCCGACGGAATTTATGCAGGCCTGGGCCAAAATGTGGTTCGAGGAAACGGCGCGGCTCGAAATGGGGAAACAGTTTCTGCGAACGCGGATGCAATGGAATGTGGCGTACTACCGCAAATTTCACGACATGAATCTGCAGGTGGATTTACAGCAGTCGTTCGAGGCCGCGATTGCGCGAGCAAGCTCAACGCAATTTCTGTTGAGTGCCGAGGCACACTTTGCCAAGCAGCTGTACAAGGCGCTGGCCATGCGGGAACAATTTTCATTCGAGCGGGATGCAGGTGCAGGGAACAAGAGCAAGGGAGCGGACTTAGCGAACGCCTTCCTCGATCATGGCAACTACATTGCTTACGGTTATGCCGCGGCAGCGCTGCATACCTTGGGCATCAGCTACGCCTTTCCGGTTCTGCATGGCAAAACCCGCCGGGGCGCGCTGGTGTTCGATGTGGCGGATCTCATCAAGGACTGGCTTGTGATGCCGTTGGCATTCTCCTGCGGGGGGCGCGGCGCTAAGGATCAGGTGTTTCGTGCCGAACTGATCGATCTTGCAAGGAGGTCTGAAGTGATGGACCTTCTCATTACCTTCCTTCAGTCCGCATGTGGAAAATCCCTTAAAAAATAGCTGCCTGCGATTTAGGACGCACACGGAAGGTAATTTAGACTAATTCTTGGCAAGTGCTTGATGATCTTTAACAATCTATGATTTGTTTGTTGTTGTCCGCCGCGTAGGCGGCTCAGAAGTCGCCGGGCCGGCGAGTGAGGAAGGTGGCGACGTTGTCCGCCGCGTAGGCGGCTCAGAAGTTTTGCTATCACCCACACCACAAACGCGAATAGTTGTCCGCCGCGTAGGCGGCTCAGAAGTCATGCGGCACGTTCAAGGCGTCGAAGGCACCGTTGTCCGCCGCGTAGGCGGCTCAGAAGTGCAGGGTGTCGCCGCCGGTATTGGCCTGCAGGTTGTCCGCCGCGTAGGCGGCTCAGAAGCTATTGATTGACCACAAACCGGAGGCGGGTTTGTTGTCCGCCGCGTAGGCGGCTCAGAAGGGAGAAATTCGCGCGCGTGTGAGGCGCAGTTGGTTGTCCGCCGCGTAGGCGGCTCAGAAGTACTTGTTCATGCCGGAACGATTGGAGGAAGCGTTGTCCGCCGCGTAGGCGGCTCAGAAGAATGTGGTGTAGGTGCGGGTCAGATAGCTGGCGTTGTCCGCCGCGTAGGCGGCTCAGAAGGCGTGGACGCATTCGACGTGGCCCAGTGCATCGTTGTCCGCCGCGTAGGCGGCTCAGAAGGACGAGAGCACGACGCACCCCTGACTCTCTAAGTTGTCCGCCGCGTAGGCGGCTCAGAAGAACAGCGGATTTTGCTGTATGGGGATCGACTTGTTGTCCGCCGCGTAGGCGGCTCAGAAGGCGACGGATAGAACGGACCCATACATAACGATGTTGTCCGCCGCGTAGGCGGCTCAGAAGATGAAAAATATTCGCAAATCACTGCAAGATTGGTTGTCCGCCGCGTAGGCGGCTCAGAAGTTCATCACGACGATGATGCCAACAACAGCAACGTTGTCCGCCGCGTAGGCGGCTCAGAAGTTATACGCGCCCGCGACTGGGCCTGATGAAGTGTTGTCCGCCGCGTAGGCGGCTCAGAAGTCCCTCGCCTCATGAATTTCATGCTTCTCGATGTTGTCCGCCGCGTAGGCGGCTCAGAAGAGTCGCAGAGCATGGTCTTAAAATGGCCCTTTGTTGTCCGCCGCGTAGGCGGCTCAGAAGATGCAGAAAAGATCATTCCCCAGACCGTCACGGTTGTCCGCCGCGTAGGCGGCTCAGAAGGGCTACTGACTCGCAGATGCCCGCCGCAGACGGTTGTCCGCCGCGTAGGCGGCTCAGAAGTAATGAGTGTGGGCGCGTCCGGGGTTTACGTCGTTGTCCGCCGCGTAGGCGGCTCAGAAGAGCAAAGGAACATCGCCTGGACGGAAATAGTCGTTGTCCGCCGCGTAGGCGGCTCAGAAGTTGAGTGGCTTACAGTCTGATGTGGTGGTGCCGTTGTCCGCCGCGTAGGCGGCTCAGAAGGATATTGTCGAAACCGGCCCGCGCAACGTGACGTTGTCCGCCGCGTAGGCGGCTCAGAAGTGTTACGAAAACTCTTCATCGCCGGGATGAAAGTTGTCCGCCGCGTAGGCGGCTCAGAAGTCAAAATACCGGCCTAGCTGGTCGGTGCTCATGTTGTCCGCCGCGTAGGCGGCTCAGAAGCGTGCAGAGCGCCAGAGCAGCGCGCGCAGATTGTTGTCCGCCGCGTAGGCGGCTCAGAAGTCGAAACGCAAAGAAAGCCAGTCGATTAGCAAGTTGTCCGCCGCGTAGGCGGCTCAGAAGTTTGATCCTGTGGCAAACGTCCCTGCCCTCGCGTTGTCCGCCGCGTAGGCGGCTCAGAAGCCTCAACGCTGGCCACAGAGGCGATCGGCATTGTTGTCCGCCGCGTAGGCGGCTCAGAAGACTCTCCCGAGAGGCGAGGGCATTGGCGCGATGTTGTCCGCCGCGTAGGCGGCTCAGAAGGTCCGGCGATACGGACACAAAGCCTGCCCGCAGTTGTCCGCCGCGTAGGCGGCTCAGAAGTTGCGAGTGAAGCTCTGACCCTCGAACTTGTCGTTGTCCGCCGCGTAGGCGGCTCAGAAGTGAATGAATCGAAAGAAGGCCGGAAGCTTGGGGTTGTCCGCCGCGTAGGCGGCTCAGAAGGGGCTGCGCGCGTGTTTTCAAGGTCGCGCACCGTTGTCCGCCGCGTAGGCGGCTCAGAAGTATTTCCTCGCGGTTTATAACGCGAAGGGGCTGTTGTCCGCCGCGTAGGCGGCTCAGAAGTCAAAGGCGATGGAAGAAGGCCGCAGTCTTGATGTTGTCCGCCGCGTAGGCGGCTCAGAAGCTAGGTACAATTTTGGATAACCGCTGATACGTCGTTGTCCGCCGCGTAGGCGGCTCAGAAGATTTGCGGCATCTGATTTGCGCTCTAGCGTCCGTTGTCCGCCGCGTAGGCGGCTCAGAAGAGTGTCGGAAATGAACCCCAATTGAAGAAGACGTTGTCCGCCGCGTAGGCGGCTCAGAAGGTCAGGTTGCATCGCCTGCCGACGATGACCCCGTTGTCCGCCGCGTAGGCGGCTCAGAAGATTATCTATCTGCCTTCAGGTTTTTCGCGGTAGTTGTCCGCCGCGTAGGCGGCTCAGAAGCCAGAGGCAGACGCGGTACAATGTCGGTCAGTGTTGTCCGCCGCGTAGGCGGCTCAGAAGATTGATCGCGAGGCTAGGTGCAATTCATCCTCGTTGTCCGCCGCGTAGGCGGCTCAGAAGCGCCGGGACTAGAGTGGGTAGCGCTCAGGATAGTTGTCCGCCGCGTAGGCGGCTCAGAAGTGATCCGCGACCACAACGATATCGCCCATGGGGTTGTCCGCCGCGTAGGCGGCTCAGAAGACAACGGCAAGGGCAAAGCCGATTCGGATTCCGTTGTCCGCCGCGTAGGCGGCTCAGAAGGTCCTGCCCAGCGGGTAAAGTGTCCGAATGGAGTTGTCCGCCGCGTAGGCGGCTCAGAAGAATCAGAAAAAACACTGCGCCCGGTATTCGCCGTTGTCCGCCGCGTAGGCGGCTCAGAAGCGACTCGGGTTATTCGCCCGGTTGGTAAGGATGTTGTCCGCCGCGTAGGCGGCTCAGAAGGCTCACGGCATCGACCGTGGTGTCCAGCTGATGCTGTCCGCGGCATGCCCGCTATCGGCCCAAGCGTGCCCACGCGGTGGGAACGCTCAGACTTGCCTAAAGGAGGCATAGCCTACTCACTGCAATGGACGCAGGCTTGCCGCAAACGAGCCTTATTCCACCGGGTAGCTTCATGGCCGCAGCGTGCAGTTTCGCTGGCGCTAGACATGTTGTCCGCCGCATAGGCGGCTCAGAAGTTCAGCCCGATGATCAGCAGCAGGGCATTGATAATTCGCAGGTAAAACTGGGCAACGGGGGTGATCATTGAGACTTAGATGAGATGACTATAAGCCTTGCTGACTGATGGGGCGATTGGCGGCGACCCTTCTGGGCATATGAGAAGGGCAAAGTCGCAGGTGGACATGACTGGGCTCAGCGTCCCCAAATAGTCGGTTCTGAGCGGGCGAAACTGGACTGAAAATTTCAGTGGGCAGCTATAGCTGCTAGATTGCGTCCGCTACGGCGCCCATGTGCGTTGCGGTCACAATTTATAACTCAGAGGAGAAAGATGTGAGCCAGAATCCAGAAGCCGTTGTCCGCGGTTTTTTTGCAGAAATGAGCACTAAAGGGTGCCTGCTCTCATCGGTGCGGAACTGGTGCGCCGACGAGTGCCGCTGGGAAAACACCGGCCTGCCAACCGCGGAAAGCAAGGCGGCGATGCTGGCCATGATGCAGGGCTTCATCGACGGCTATCAGCTTGATCATATTGCCGTAGACATGCCATCGATTGCTGTAAGCGGAAACAAGGTCCTGACCGAGCGCGTAGACCATCTGAATAAAGCTGATGGAAGCACGGTGGTCTCTCTTCCGCTGGCAGGTGTGCTGGAAGTGCGCGACGGCAAGATTGTGCGCTGGGCGGACTACTTCGACCCCCGACCGTTTCTTCCTACCTGATTCTTTAAGACTCAAAGCGCTGAAGGGAGCCCGTGACCATGCATGATTCGGTGGACAAAGGTGTGAGCCAGAATCCAGAAGCCGTGGTCCGCGGTTTTTTCGCAGAAATGAGTACTCCGGGAGGCCTGATTTCATCAGTACAGAACTGGTGTGCCGACGCCTGTCGCTGGGAAAATTCTGGCATGCGGACAGCGGAAGACAAGACCCAGATGTTGGTCATGATGCAGCGCCTGGTCGACAGGTATCAGCTTGACCGCCTCGGTGTAGACCTGCCGTCGATTGCCGTCAATGGAGACAAGGTACTGACCGAGCGCGTTGACCATCTGATTAGAACCGATGGAAGCACGGTGTTCTCAGTCCCACTGACGGGTGTGCTGGAAGTGCGGGCCGGCAAGGTAGAGCGCTGGTCCGACTACTTCGATCCCCGACCATTTTTGTCCGCGTGATCGCTTGTGGCCTAAGCCGCTAAAGGCTGGAGGCGGTGCATTTGAATGTGCAGCCGCCAGCCATGTGGCTGGGGCTGCCGCGAATACTCAGATGAGCTAGGGCTACGCTTGAAGGGTCGCGCTTGCTGAGCGTCGCAGTTTTTTTTCCTGCGCGATCGTCTGGCACTACCACTTCATCATCGGTGCCGGATTCAGCGGATGTTTGATAAACCAGCCGCCAAGACGCTGCATCAGCATTTTGTGGAAACCGGCGTTCGGCCATTTTGATTTCACTTCGCGCAGCGCTTGTTTGCTAACGCCGAAGCGCACCATGCCCAGTGAAAAATCGACCAGGTCTCCTTTGCGGAACAGCTCCACCAGGGGGCTGAGACCATCTGTGACCGGCCTGAGCTTGTGGTGCTGGAGAATCATTTGGGCAATCTCTTCCGCCCAGTGACTCAGGCTCTGTTCTTCCAGGTATTGCCGGGCGGGCGGCACTGAGGGCTCAAGATAATCGAGCGTGTTGTCTGTCCATAAGCCAATGTCATGAAAGCAGGCCGCTATTTCGATTTTCTGCTGCTCTTCATCGCTGCAGTCATTCAGGATAAGGCAGAACGTGGCCATGCGAATTACGTGATTGCGATAGGCCTCGTAATCTTTTCCAATGACGGGCTTCCATTTGGAAAGAATGCTCTCGATATGATCCGGGTTCGCTGATTTGTCCATGTGCTGTTGTAATTCCCGTAGTAGAAAATAGGCGGAATCGTTCTCGTTTGCTGCGCGTTTTGGCGCAGCTAAACACTGCCTGCTGGCAGATGTTCGAATGATGCTTGCCCTGATGTGTGCGCCAGAAATAATCGATAAGGAGAGATGATGAAATGAAACTTTACACCTATCCCGGGGCACCTAGCCCCATGCGGGTTGAGCTGATGCTCAAATACAAGGGCGTGAACATTGACCACGAAGTGGTTGATCTGCGTGCTGGCGATCAGCTGCGCGACCCATTCCGCTCGCTCAACCCGCGCTGCAGCGTCCCGGCTCTGATTGCCGAGGACGGCAGCTGTCTGACCGAGGTGATTGCCATCTGTCTTTATCTGGACGAGCTGTTCCCGCAGAAGCCGGTGTGCGGTCGGGACAGTCTGGAGAGAGCGAAGATCGTCAACTGGATGCATCGCATCTTTACCGACGGTTTCATGGCGGCTGCCGAGGCGCTGAGAAATAGCAGTCCCAATATGAAGGACCGGGCACTACCGGGCCCTGAAAATCTGCCTCAGATTCCCGAACTCGCCGAGCGTGGTCAGAAGCGGCTTGCAAGCTTTATGAGCAAGCTCGACGAGCATCTGCAGTCGAATGGCGGAACATTTATCGTCGGAAAGAGTCTTACGCAGGCGGACATCGATGCCTTTGTCACCGTGAACTTTGCCGGCTGGGTCAAGATAAAGCCGCCGGAAGGCTGCGAGGCGCTGCTTCGCTGGAAGCAGCTGATGGATGTCGAACTGGCCTGAAGCCGAGCCCACGGGGCGCGGAATACAGTCATCTGGACATAAATTGTCCGCTGTCTGACCACATATGCCCTGGCGTTCGTAGCAAAAATATATCGTTACATTTTCAGAAAAAGCCCTAAACTTCGGGCGCGTGGAGCGCTGCCAAGCTCCAGTGCGTGACGGCGACCCCGCCAGCACGGCGAAGGCTTTTGGTTTTCGGTGTGGGCAAGGAGTCGAATATTCGATGAATAAGCGCAGTAACAACTTCTTAAGCAGTCTGTTTCTTGCGTTGGGCTTGGCCCTTGGCAGCGCAACGGCGCTGGCTGGCCAGGAAATTCCGCGCCTGCTGGATTCCGCTGATTCAGATTTACAGCGCGCTCTGACTCAAGAGCTGAATAATCTGGGGTTGGCCAAAGCCATCAGCCGACGGCAGTTGGCGGTTTCGGTCGTCGATCTGTCAGAACCGTCCCGGCCGCGTGTGGCCGGGGTGAACGATCAGGAAATGCTTTACAGCGCCAGCCTGCCCAAGATCGCGATTCTGTTCGCGGCCTTTCAGCGCATTGAAGAACGCAAGCTGAGGCTGAGCCGAGGCTTGCGTGAGGATTTGGTCGCCATGATTCGCTATTCCTCCAATCCAGCGGCGACGCGAGTTCTGGATCTGGTCGGGCGGGGTTATATCAACAGGCTGCTGATGTCCCAGGAGTACCGGTTCTATGATGCCCAGCTCGGCGGCGGGCTATGGGTGGGTAAGCCGTACGGACCGGAACCCGCGTTTCGTCGGGACCCTCTTAATCATATTTCGCATGGCGCCACCGCCCTGCAGGTCGCTCGGTTTTATTATTTATTGGAGATGGGGCAACTGGTGTCGCCGACCGCATCCAGGGAAATGAAGAAAATTCTCTCCAAGCCCGGCATTACTCACAAATTCGTCAAAGGCCTGTATGCCCACTACCCCGAGGCGCAGATTTATCGCAAATCGGGTACCTGGCGCGACTATCACTCGGACAGTGCCATCGTTGAGCACGACGGCAAGCGTTATGTGATCGTGGCGCTGGCAAATAATCCGCAAGGCTCGAAGTGGCTGGAGAAGCTGGTGCTCGGCGTGGACCGAATCATCCCGACGCGGTCGGTAGCCGCTCTTTCTCAGTGAGTTCGCGATAGGGTTTGGCGATCAGCAGGATCAGGCCGATCCAGGCCAGAGAAGCGAGGATCACGAAGCCGGTATAGCTTGCAGGATTGGTCAGCCAGCCAGTCCATTGCGTGAGCGCCAGAATGCCGACAGCGCCGATGACTTTGAAGGCACGATAGCCAAACATGTCGATCCAGGCTTTGGCTTTGTAGATCAGCTCAGGCGGTACCGGCACGTAGAGCAATTCCTTGGAGGCGCGGTTGAGGGAATAGGACAGGCCGCGGTCGCCGATTTTCATGATCGCGCCGGTAAACAGACCTGGCATGCCGACGTAGGCGACCGACGTCAAAATCAAGGTGACGGGCTGGAACAGCATGCCGCCGATGGCGCCGAACCAGCGCAGGATCAGCGGCGTGAACAGCAGGTTCACCGTCAGTGCGATGCCACCCAGAATCGAGAAAAATTCTGAAAGAAAAGCGGTGCGTTCCTCGCGCTCGGCATATTCAAGCTGCACAAAATGCATGAACTGGTATTCGACGATGGGCTCGACCACCTGGGCCAGTAGCAGCACCGAGGTGATCGCCAGCAGATAGCGATTTTTCATCCAGTCGAAGGCGCTGCGATCACTTGGCAATACCAAGCTGTGTCTCTGTGCCGGGCTTTGTTCAGCAAAGAGTCCGCGAGACGACATGGCAGCAGACAGGCAGGCAATCAGGGTGATCAGGCCGGCCGCCACCAATAGCAGATCAATGGTGGTCAGCGAGGTTTTGCTCACCAGCGTTGAAGCTAGCAGTCCGCCAGCCAGGCCACCGGCGAGGCCGCCGGCCCCAATCAGTCCATACCAGCGCTTTCCGGTATTGGTCACGAAAGCGCTATTGGTCAGACTCCAGAACTGTTCCACCAGGACCACCGAGAGGATGTCGGCCACCACGTAAAAAGCCAGCACGGTGATGGGCCCGCTGATGGTATAGCGCAGCGCGACCAGCAGAAACGCAAATAGCAGGCAGGATCCGATGACCACGCGGTCCCGCGCGAATTTGTCGACAATCCTGACATAGAGCGGCATCAGCACCGCCAATGCCGCCGCACTGGCAAGCCAGGCGTAGGGCAATTGTGCTGCGGCGAAATATTCCAGAAACAGGGATCGACTGGCTGGCTTGATTTGGTAGTACGCCAGAATGACCAGGGCGAAGTTAACGAACAAGACCAGTGCTTTCGACAATCCTGTCGAGTGCTTGTCAGCCATCACCACCCCGACCTTCGGCATCTTCCAGGCGGGCCGGCGGCAATTTCTCTTCGACGGTCTTGGGGCTGGACTGATGCAGAGATTCAATCAGGCGATGGATTCTCAACGCCAGGGATTGATGCGCCACCGCCGAATTGACTCGCAGAACATTGGACATCACTGCGACCGCATAACGATAGGAAGGGGCGCCCGCGGGTGACTCGATCAGCGCGATGGACGCAAGCCGGTTCTGCTTGTTGCCCATGTATTTGCGGCAGACAAAATTGGGCTCCGGCATGCAGGAATAGAGCGAGCCTGACTTGAAATACACCGCTGCCGGATTCAGCACCGGATGCGAGGCGTAGCGGATGCGTCGCTGTGTCATGTAGAGCAGGCGCTTGGCCTGGGTGCTGGACCAGGGGTCGACGAATTTGCCCGCTTCAATCAATGTCAGCAGCCGCACCAGATCACGCGGCGTGGCATAGCTGTTGGTGCCCGGCATGCGGTTCTTGCCGGTGGAAGTGAACAGGCTGCCTTGACGAAGGCGCGCCGGATCAAAACCGTTCATGACCAGTGGTGGCAGCAGGGCGCCGAGCAGTAGCTTTCCGCGCTCAGCTGCGGTCATGGTTTTAAGCGCCTGGTTGCGCGCCGCCTGGTCTGCGGGGTAGTCATGACCGAAATGCTGAATCGCAGCGAGTTCCTTCATGACCATGGCTGCGGCGCCGTTGGAACTGGCAGAGAGCATCCAGTCCATGAATTCCCAGAGGTTGCCGGTGTCGCCCGGTCGCAGTACGCGGCTGATGACAGCGCCGCGTTGCGCGTCGAAAATCGGCACCTTGTGTTCGTCGCCGCTGGCATACTCATCAGAGACGATTTGAGTCTCACGCAGAACACGCTCGCGTGCCTGCAGATCGTCCGGATAAAGTTCGGCCAGCTTCTGCATCCAGGCGAGCAGCGCCAGCACCTTGCCGACACTGCCGACATTGGCCAGATAATCCGGCTGATGCCCCGCATAACGAATGTTTTCAGGGTCGCTCAGATCGACGATGGCAACGCCATAATTGCCGGCCTGATTTCCCAGCACGCTGTGCAAAGCTGCGGACAACTTCGTATCGAGAGGTGGTAATTCGCTGCCGTCGACTCCCGAGATGTCCACTTCTTTTTCCAGGAGCAGGGCACCGGGGGGCAGGGTTTTAAGTTTGGCTTGCGCCACGCGCGCTGCTTCCAGTCTGCGCATTCCGGTGTGCTCCGCACCATCCAGCGGGTAGGCCGCGACCCAGGTGCTTGCTGCAAGCAAGCCGCTGCAAAAGAACAGACCAGAAAACGTTCGCAGCTTCATGGGTGCACTCCAAGATCGATCATTTGTTTGGCGCTGGCTTCCAGTCCGGCGTCCAGTGACAGTAGAAAAGCATTGCTGCGCGCCCGATCGCTCTGCAGGAAAGGGCGAATCTGATTGAGATAGAGCTTGCCGCCTACAAACGCAAACTCCACATCGGCGGGTGCTGGGATGCCGGCGGCGTCCCTCAGCGTCGGATACTTCTGTGGCAGATTGCGGGCCACTTCTGCCAGAGCTTGAATTTCCTCTGCTTGCAAGAGTATTTCAGGCGCCTTCGCCGGAACCAGTTCGCTGCCACCCTTGGCAAGGACCACTCTTCGTCGTGGCTCGGTTGCAGAGGCAAGCAGATCGACTTCACCGGTTTCTATGTTGACGCGCAAAGATTCCGCCGCCTGTCCCTCGACGCCGCCGCCAACGCCTTCATTGGTCGCCACCGTCATCCAGCCGGGGTCATTGCTGCTCAGATCTGCGGTGATCATGACGCCAGACTTGTCGCCCGGCACGGTCTTGTGCAGAAGCACCGCGACATAGAGTTGCTCGGGCTGATCCATCAGGGCCTGACGCCAGCCGTAGGCACGCTCGGTAAATGGAGAGGCCCAGACCTGACGGATCGCCTTCAGAATATTGTCGATACCGACGACATTGGGCACGGTGAGATTCAAGCCGGCTCCGGTGAAGCCGGGCAGATCTTCCACATTGGTATCCGAACGCACAAAAACGCCGAAGCTGCCTTCTTTGCCGAAGACGCTGTTCAAGTCCTGAGTCAGTTGGCTTCGGAAGGCGTCTGGGAAGCGATAATTCCCGAACCAGTTTCTGACCTCTGACAGGAACGCGGCGGTCGCTTTTTGACGCGCTGATGCATCCGGAATCTCGCGCAGCTGCTGATAGCTGCTGCGCATCCAGTCGAGCATGCTCAGCTCATTATTCGCACGTGGTGTTTCCAGCGCTTCCCGAAATGCCCCGAAAGGAATGGCCAGTCCGGTGGAGACATGCGCCGGATAGCGCGCGCTCAGCTCGCCCAGCTTGGCTGCCTTGGGGCCGACGGTGCGGCCCGAATCGTCGGTCCGCAGCGCGGCCATCGCCAGAGGTGTGCGCACGCTCAAATCCAATCGCTCCACATCGACTTTGATGCTGACTGCGGCTTGTTGCTGCTTGGGAAACAGAGTTGCCCACTGCGGGCCATCCAGTGCCAGACGCACGACGCCCTGGGGGCTGGCTGCCAGCACGACTTCCTTTCCAAGTTGAGGATTCATTGCCTCGAGTAATTCGCTTCCGACAACGACATTGGGCACGCCCAGATTTCGGGCGAGCAATTGCACGTGCGACAGCGCATTTCCTTCAGCTGCGGTCAGAATGCCGGCGACAGAGGGCAGGTCTGCTGCTGATTCGGGGGCGAGCACCACCGCAGGATGATCACTGCCCGCGACCAAGTCGGCGAGCGGCTGCAGCGGGCCTCTGGCCAGGCCTGGATTCAGGGCGCGCAGACCGCTCGTGACCGCCTTGCCGAACATTTCATGCCGAATACCGGCGAGTTGATCAGCTTCGGCGGTGAGACTCTCGAGAATATTTCCAAAGCTCAAGGCAGGCCCGGCGCGCAGCCGATCCGGGATCAGCAACACCGTCTTGGCTTCGACCCGATTGAATAATTTGAGTGTTTCGTTGAAATAGAAACCGAGTCGGTTGGCTGCCCAGACGGGGGCGCGCGCCAGACTGACGAGGGCTAGGCGGTACTGTCCCAAGGGAACCTGTTCCGCGGCTGTGAGTTGCGCAATGTTCTTGTTGAGGGCGGCCAACTCGCGATCGGTTAGCAAGGCCGATCCGTGCATGGCCCGCAGCAGAAGCGCCAGCGTATTGAGCCGCTGTGCTGGGCTTGCCCCTTCGAGCTTTTCCGCCACTTCGCGCGCCGCGACAAAGCTGCTGTCTTCTGCCTTCAGGGAAAGGCGCATTGCCGCCACCCGCATCGCCGGCTTGAAGCTGCGCAACTCACTCCGAGTCAGGGTCATTGTATTTACCGCGACCTCCAAGCGATGCTCGGCCGCTTCGTTGATGCGCCATTGCCTCGCCAATTCTTCAAATTTTTTTACACCACTCTGCTTGGCAAATACGGCCAGATCGTCCCCCAGTGGTTGCGCCTGGTACAGGGCGGTGATGTCGCTCGCCAGCTTCAGTAGTTCTGATTTCAGTGTCTGATCTTTTGCGACTGCGGCGTATTTTTGTACGGCGTCGGCGTCTGAGGCTTCGGGATAGGAGTGGATTTTGTTACGGAGACGGGCGAACCCGGCGTCGCGGCCGCCCAGAATTCCGGCTGCGGTTCGAATCTTGTCCAGTGAAGTGCCTGCACCCGAGTCAGGCAGCCTCCGCACCGCTTCTCGAAACAGCAACAAATCCTGCTGCGTGTAGCTGGGATTCGCGGCCATGCTGCTCAGAATCTCCGAGGCGGCGGCGATATCGTTTTCAATTTGGAACACGCCGCGCACGTACTGCGCTTGCTGAAAAATCCATCCGCCATCGATTTTGACCAAATGCTGTTCGACCAACAGTGCTTTGAGCAACGCCGCGTTATTTGCCAATGCCTGCTCGGGTTTCACTTCCGCCAGCACATTGGCGAGCGGAATTCCGGCGGCGCGGAGAGTCTCTGCCGGCTTGCCGCGCTGCCCGTGTTGGCGACCGCCCCCATGGGGCGCACAGGCGTAGGGCTTGGGCAGCAATACCGTGCCGTCTTTGCAGAACCAGCGAATCGACTCGAACGGGCCCATGCGCGCTTGCTTCATGGATTCAATCCATTCGGGCCAGACTTTACTGCTCTTGGTTTCCGCCGGATCTGTTGAGGCCAGTGTCACGCCGAAGGTCAACAGTAGAATCCAGCTCAAGTGACTCGATTTCAATATAGGCCCCGCAAACAATTGACGATTTGTACTCTAGCGTAGCGCAGTGCGCCTTGATCCGACTGAAACTGCATCTTGCCCAATATCCGGTCGCCTGCGTTTGCATTGGCGATAGCCGACTCTCAGAATCAGCTGCCCGCAACTGAAGTCAAACCAGAACCGCATGTCAGCTGCAGAATCAGGGAGTGAATCGGGCGCCGAGACGAGCCCCCGCGCAGGCCTGCAGAATCTCCGCGCCATTTATATGAACGGCGTTTGCAGTCAGGCGATGGATTCGCTGACGACAGGTGCAATTCTCGTGGGGCTGGCTCTGGAGTTGGGCGCTTCAAATATGATCATCGGCGTGATTGGTGCCATTCCGTTTCTGGCCAATCTGTTTCAGCTGCCGGCGATTTTTTTGATCGAACGGGTACAAGACCGCAAAAAAGTAGTGGTCTGGAGCGCGATACTCGGCCGCAGTTGTTGGCTCGCCGTGGCCTTTGTCCCGCTCTTATATCCTTCGCCGACCGCACTCGCGCTACTTATTGGCGCGGTGACTCTGCGATACAGTTTCGGCGCCTTCACCGCCTGTGCCTGGAATTCCTGGTTGCGTGACCTGATCCCGACAGAGAGTCTGGGCCGTTTCATGGGCTTTCGCCTGTTTTTGATGACGGCCGCTGCGGTCTTGGTCGGCCTTGGTGCAGCAGCTCTGATCGATCTTTGGCAAGGCGATCCCGCGCGATTGTCGCTGTACGCAATATTTTTTGTTGTGGGCGGACTGTTCGGCGTCGCGGGCGCTGTTCTTTACGGTCAGGTCCCTAAGGCCCCACTGTGTGCTCAGGAAGTCGCGAATATTGGCCTGACGGTCAAACGAAACCGATTGGCGAGCCCCTTCCGTAATCGCAATTTCCGTAGTTTGATGAGCTTCCTGGCCACCTGGCACTTCGCGGCTAACCTGGCAACGCCTTTTTTTGTCGCCTTCATGCTGACCAAGCTGGGCTATGAATTGACCTTCGTGATTCTTCTGACCCTGTTTAGTCAGGCAGTGACCGCCGCTTCATTCAAGATTTGGGGCCGATACGCGGACAATTTCAGCCACAAGGGCGTGATGGGGACTTGTGGCGGTATTTTCGTGTTCTGCCTGCTCGGCTGGACCTTCGTCAGCTTTCCGGAACGCCACGCTTACACCACGCATCTGCTGTTCGTCTTGCACGGTTTGATGGGGCTCGCGATTGCAGGGATCAATCTCACCACCAGCAGTCTTTCCCTGAAATTGGCGCCGCCCGAGGAAGCGACGTCATTCCTGGCGGTCAACAGCATGGTGAATTCGGCTGCTGCAGGCTGTGCCCCTCTGATCGGCGGCTTGCTGGCGGATTTCTTTGCGGAACGACAGCTCAGTCTGGTGCTGCGATGGCGATCCTTGAACGGCACGCTGGACTTCAATACCTTCATCATCGGCCACTGGGACTTCCTTTTCCTGCTCGCCTTCCTGGCCGGCCTGTTCGCACTCAATCGCTTGTCCCGTGTAGAAGAACCCGGAAGTCAGGACCCGGACAATCTTTTGCGTGAACTGATGGTCGATACCAGTCAGGCTTTGCGCACGCTGAGCAGCCTGGACGGCCTGCGCGATACCGTATCTGCACCTTTTGTCATGGCCATGAATTTGATCAAGCGTCCATGAAACCTGCTACGGCAAGCGCCAGTCAGGAAATGCTCTGCCCGCTGCTTAGAAATCCAGGCTAGGCGGTAGCGCGCAGTTTCTTGGTCTGGCGCGTTCCTAAAATGTTATGCACCAGGCCTGCCAGAAATGACCACAGGCCGGACTCACGAGGTTTGGGTTCACGACCTTTTCCCATGCGCTGCAGCTGACGCGCGTACCAGGTCACCTCCATGATGGCCATGCGATCGACCGGGCCGATGCCGGTCTTGATCGGACGTACCACTTCTTTCGGATTCTTGCCTTCAAGCAGGCGAAGCGATGCATCCGGTTCGATCGCCAGAAGACGCGCAAAACCACACAGGTCCAGTGCGCCGGAGGCCAGCGCCTCACTCATTCCCTGATGAGAGCGAAAACCGCCGGTGACCATCAGCGGCGTGGCGGGAATACGCGTGCGCACTTTTTCTGCAAACTCCAGAAAATAGGCTTCGCGTCTTCGGGTGGATTCGCGCACGCCGGTCATGGCAGGAGCTTCATAGGTGCCGCCGGAGATTTCGATCAGATCGATCCCTGCTTTCGACAAAGCCTCCATCACGTCCAGTGATTCGTCTTCGCTAAATCCGCCGCGCTGAAAATCGGCGGAGTTGAGTTTGATGCCGATCGAGAAATCCGTGCTGGTCGCTGCGCGCATCCCTTCGAGAACACGCAGGACGAAACGGCGACGGTTTTCGGCGTTGCCGCCCCATTCGTCTACACGCTGGTTGGTCAGCGGAGACAGGAACTGGCTGACCAGATAACCGTGAGCACCATGAATTTGCACGCCATCAAATCCAGCTTTCTGCACTATGGCCGCGGCGCGCGAAAAGCGCGCGATGATGTTTTCTATCTCATCGACGGTGAGCGCACGCGGCGCCGCAAAGAAAGGCTGCATGGCCTTGCTGAAAGGCACGGCGGAGGGAGAAACGTTTTCCTCGTTCAGGCCTTTGGGCGACTGTCGCCCCGGATGATTGAGCTGAACCCAGACCTGTGAGCCCTTTGATTTGGCCGCTGCGGCCCATTCCGAAAGCAGTGGCATGTCACGCTCATCTTCGATGCTGACATTGCCTGGCTCGCCGAGGGCGCGACGATCGATCATGACATTGCCGGTAATGATCAGGCCGGTCTGGCCCTCGCCCCAGCGCTGGTACAAGCGAACCAGTTGCGCGGTGACACGATTGTCCATGGTGCCCATGGCCTCGCTCATGGCTGACTTGGCCAGGCGATTAGGCAGGATCGAGCCATTGGGAAGCGTCAGGCTGTCAGTGAGTCGGGGAGCGGACATGGTTGATCCAATAAAAATCTGGCCGCTCACCATAGAGACATTGCGCGCAAGATCAATGGACCCAGCGCCAATTTGCGCAGTAAAACCTGTGCTTAGGCTTTATTTGCCAATGCCAGCCCTGCTAACGCTTCATCGACGCAATAAAGCGGTCAAACAAGTAGTCGACGTCATGCGGGCCGGGACTGGCTTCCGGGTGTCCCTGAAAACCGAAAGCCGGGGCATCGCTGAGTTCGATGCCCTGATTGCTGCCATCAAACAGTGAGCGATGGGTGACGCGCATGTTTTTGGGCAGGCTGCTCTCATCTACGGCAAAGCCGTGATTTTGGCTGGTGATCAAGACTTTGCCGGTCGCGAGGTCCTGGACAGGATGGTTGGCGCCATGATGACCAAACTTCATCTTCAGGGTTTTGGCACCAGCGGCGATGCTCAGTATCTGATGTCCCAGGCAAATGCCGAACAGCGGCATGCCAACTTTGATCAGATCGTGGGCCGATTTAATCGCATAGGTGCAGGGCTCTGGGTCGCCCGGTCCATTGGAGAGCATGACGCCGTCCGGCTCCAGGGCGAGCACATCGGATGTTTTGGTATTGGCAGGCACCACAGTGACGGCGCAGCCGCGATCAACCAGCATGCGCAGAATATTTCGCTTGACGCCAAAATCGTAGACCACCACATGGCGCTTTGCGCTGTGCAGCCGGGTTTCCTTGTTGGACTCCAGCGTCCACGAACCAGTGATCCATTCATACGGTTTCTGGGTGCTGACCACCTTGGCCAGATCTACGCCCATCAGGCCAGGGAATTTCTGTGCCTCGGCAATCGCCGCTTTTTCGCTGATGCGGCCACCGGCGACGATGTAGCCATTCTGAGCGCCCTTGTCACGCAGAAGGCGGGTCAGGCGACGTGTATCGATATCTGCGATAGCGACCACGTTCTGTTCGCGCAAATAGGCCGAAAAATCCTGGGTTGAACGAAAATTGCTGTGTGGCCGCGGTATTTCGCGCATCACAAGGCCTGCGAGCTGTACGCGGTCAGACTCGGCGTCTTCGGGATTGACGCCCACATTACCGATATGCGGGTAGGTCAGCGTTACGATCTGCTGGCGGTAGGAAGTGTCCGTGAGGATTTCCTGATAGCCAGTCATTGCAGTGTTGAAGACAACTTCGCCACTGATATTGCCGTCGACGCCAACAGAAACACCTCTAAATACGCTTCCGTCGGCGAGTGCGAGCAGGGCCGGCTTGTGTTTCGTCATCGGCTGGAATCGTTCCGGCTTTTCTTATGGGGCGTGAGAGGGGCAAATTGCGCACACAAAACAGGGGGCTTGCGCCCCCCGGTGCGAAATTCCTTGTGAATTTTAGCGGCGTGACCGGCGGGCGTCCATCAGTTCCGTTTTTATTTCAGCGAGCGCTGCGCAGAAACCAGCGTATTGGCCATAAGCATGACAATGGTCATGGGCCCGACGCCGCCGGGAACTGGGGTGATGGCGCCGGCCACCTGACTTGCACTGGCGAAGTCGACGTCACCCACCAGCTTCGACTTTTCTTCGCCATCAACCGTGAGCTGAACCCGGTTGATGCCCACATCGATCACGATCGCGCCGGGCTTGATCCAGTCGCCGTGCACCATATTGGGTTTGCCCACGGCTGCGATGACGATATCGGCCTGGCGCGTCAGCCCCGGCAGATCGGCCGTGCGGCTATGCGCAATGGTGACCGTGGCATTGGCCCGCAATAGCAGGCCGGCCATTGGTTTGCCGACAATGTTCGAGCGACCGATGACGACGGCGTGCTTGCCCGACAAGTCCTTTCCGAGCTGATCCTCAATCATTTTCATACAGCCAGCGGGGGTGCAGGGAACGAAAGCCTGATCCAAATGGCCGGCGCTGAGGCGCCCAATATTGTCGTAGTGAAATCCGTCGACGTCTTTACTCGGCACGATGGACTGCGTGATGCGCAACTCATCCAGATGGTTCGGCAGGGGCAGCTGGACCAGGATGCCGTGTACCGCGGGGTCGGCGTTGAGTCGGGAAATTAGCGCCAGAACCGCTTCCTCGCTGCTGTCGGCCGGCAATGAGTGCTGCACCGAATTGAAGCCGCAGGCCTCGGCTGTGCGTTTTTTGTTGCGTACGTAGACTTGGCTGGCAGGGTCTTCGCCGACAATGACCACGGTCAAACCGGGCTTTATGCCGTGTGTAGAGAACAATTCAGCGGTCGCCGCTGCGATGTCATCGGAAAGCTGAGCAGCCTTGGCTTTGCCGTCGATGATGGTGGCCTTGCTCAATATGGGCTCTGCCTTGCTTCGGGTGGGCGGCGATTCTGCCGCAACAGAGGTCTGTGGTCCAAAAATGGGTGAAGGCTCTGAGTCAGCGCAGCGCAGTTGAACTTGGGACTTGTCACAACTCAGGCCATAATCCGCCGCTCTTTTATCGCTCTTACCTTGCAGACTCAGGATCATGGCCACCACCTTCGGCACCGTTTTCACCAAGCAAATGACTCAGGCTCATTATTCCAAGGGTCAGTGGTCCGTGCCTGAGGTCGTGCCCGTTGCGCCGCTGGCGATTCATCCGGGTGCGCACGTACTGCACTACTCAAGTACCTGTTTTGAGGGTCTCAAGGCTTATCGCATGCCCAATGGCGACATTCGCATGTTTCGCGTAGATCGCCATCTGGCTCGCTTTCGAGAAAGTGCAGAGCTTCTTTGCCTGCCGCTGCCTCCGGCAGAAGTGCTGGAAAAAATGGTTCGCGACCTGGTCGCCCTGAGCAAAGACGATTTGCCTGCGCCGCCGGGCGCGCTCTATCTGCGCCCGACGCTGATGGGCTTGGACCCCAATATCGGGGCTGCCGCAGTGCCGCCTCAGGAAGTTCTGCTCTACATCCTTGCGGCGCCCGTGGGCGACTATTTCGCCGGTGGCGGCAGCGCGCTGAAAATCATGATTGAAGACACTCAAATGCGCACGACACCGGGTTTCGGCAAAGCCAAGACAGGCGGCAACTATGCGGCCGCCCTGCGCCACGTGGTCAAGGCCAAGGCCGATTTCGGCGCAGATCAGGTGCTGTTCTGCCCAGGCGGCGACGTGCAGGAGACCGGCGCATCCAATTTCTTCTTGGTAGATGACCAGCGTCTGATGACCAAGCCCTTGGATGGCTCCTTCCTTCACGGCGTGACCCGTGACTCCGTGATCAAGCTGGCCCGATCGATGGGCTATGAGGTGATTGAACGCAATTTCACTGTGGCGGATATCAAGGAATGGATCAAAACCGGCGAAGCCGCGCTGTCGGGGACCGCGGCCGTGCTTGCGGGCGTCGGCACCTTTGTTCACAAGGGCGAGGCCTTCCAGGTCGGTGATGGCAAAGTGGGCAAAAACACCGAGCGTCTGCGCAAGGCGCTCAACGATATTCAATTTGGTACCGGCGTGGACAAATTTGGCTGGTTGAGCTGAGCCGCTGCTTGGCGCCGCTGCTTTATAATGCGCCGCTCGAGAGCGCATCAGGCTGGCTTGCGCCTTCACGAAAATACCATCGCGAGACGAATGTGCCGATTGAAACCAAGGCTTTGATCGGCGCAGAACCGACACGGCTGACTTAAGTACATACATTAACTAAATGCCAAAACGTACAGATATCAAATCGGTTCTAATTATCGGTGCCGGTCCCATTGTCATCGGCCAGGCTTGCGAGTTTGATTATTCCGGCGCCCAAGCGTGCAAGGCGCTGCGGGAAGAGGGTTACCGAGTCATATTGGTGAATTCCAACCCGGCGACGATCATGACCGACCCGGAAACTGCGGATGCGACCTATATCGAGCCGATCCGTTGGGAAACCGTTGCGGCCATTATCGAGAAAGAACAGCCAGACGCCTTGCTGCCGACCATGGGCGGCCAGACCGCGCTGAACTGCGCTCTGGATCTGGAAAAGCACGGTGTGCTGGAGAAATTCGGCGTGCAGATGATCGGCGCCAATGCGCACGCGATTGATCTGGCGGAGGATCGCCAGAAATTTCGAGATGCCATGACCGAGATCGGTCTGGGCTCGGCGCGATCGGGTCTGGCGCACAGCATGGAAGAAGCGCGTCAGGCGCAGGCAGAAGTGGGCTTCCCGGTCATCATCCGCCCCAGCTTTACTCTCGGCGGAACCGGCGGCGGCATTGCCTATAACGTCGATGAATTCGAGAGTATCGTCAGTCGCGGCCTAGATCTGTCACCGACCAATGAGGTCTTGATTGAAGAGTCTCTGCTCGGCTGGAAAGAGTTCGAGATGGAAGTGGTGCGGGATAACAAGGACAACTGCATCATCATCTGCTCCATCGAGAACTTCGATCCGATGGGCGTGCACACTGGCGACAGCATCACCGTGGCACCGGCGCAGACGCTGACAGACAAGGAATATCAGCTGCTGCGTGATGCCAGCATCGCGGTATTGCGCAAAATCGGGGTGGATACCGGCGGCTCCAACGTGCAGTTCGCCATCAATCCGGATGATGGTCGCATCATCGTCATTGAAATGAATCCGCGCGTCTCGCGCTCCTCTGCACTGGCGTCCAAAGCAACCGGATTCCCGATCGCCAAGATCGCTGCCAAGCTCGCAGTGGGTTACACCCTGGACGAGCTGAGCAATGACATCACGGGTGGCGTCACACCGGCCAGCTTCGAGCCCAGCATCGATTATGTCGTTACCAAAGTGCCACGCTTCGCCTTCGAGAAATTTCCGACGGCCGACTCGCGGCTGACCACGCAGATGAAGTCGGTTGGCGAGGTCATGGCGATCGGTCGCAACTTTCAGGAGTCGCTGCAGAAGGCGCTACGTGGGCTGGAAGTCAGCTCGGACGGTTTCGAGCCGCATGGCGAAATTGGCAACCCGGAATACCTGCAGCGCATCACTGAGGAACTGACGACTCCGCGCGCCAGCCGCATCTGGTACGTGGCCGACGCTTTCCGCAGTGGCATGAGTCAGGAAGAAGTGTTTCGCCTCTCCAGGATCGACCCCTGGTTCCTGGACCAGATTGAAGAACTGATGGAGACCGAGGCTGAAATCGCCAAACTCAAGATCAGCAAGATCGACAAGAAGACCATGCGCCGATTCAAGCGCATGGGTTTTTCGGATCGGCGCATGGCTGCCCTGCTGGGCGTCAAGGAGATGTCCGTTCGCAATGGACGGCACAAGCTCGGTGTTCGCCCGGTGTACAAGCGGGTTGACTCCTGTGCTGCGGAATTCCCGTCCGCCACCGCCTACCTGTATTCCACCTACGACGAGGAATGTGAAGCGGCCCCGACGGACCGCAAGAAGATTGTTGTGCTCGGCGGCGGTCCAAACCGGATCGGGCAGGGCATCGAGTTTGATTACTGCTGTGTTCACGCCGCTCAGGCGCTGCGAGAGGACGGCTTTGAAACCATTATGGTGAACTGCAATCCTGAGACGGTCTCCACGGATTACGACACCTCGGACCGACTCTATTTTGAGCCGCTGACCTTCGAAGACGTAATGGAGATCATCGACCTGGAAAAACCGTTCGGGGTCATTGTGCAGTTTGGTGGGCAGACTCCGCTGAAGCTGGCGCGCGAGTTGGAAGCCGCCGGCGCGCCCATCATCGGCACCAGCCCGGATTCCATCGATCTGGCCGAAGATCGTGAACGGTTTCAGGCGCTGGTTGAGAAGCTCAATTTGCTGCAGCCGCCCAACGGCACTGCAAAGTCGGAAAAACAGGCGCTCAAGGTGGCGAATCAGGTGGGTTATCCCCTGGTCGTGCGTCCGAGCTATGTGCTGGGCGGTCGCGCCATGGAAATTGTTCATGACGACGAGGATCTGATCCGCTACATGAGCGAGGCGGTGAAAGTCTCCAATGACTCGCCTGTGCTGCTGGATCGCTTTCTGAATAATGCGGTTGAAGTGGATGTGGACGCCTTGTCCGACGGTGAGCACGTGGTCATTGGCGGCATCATGGAGCACATCGAGGAAGCTGGCGTTCATTCCGGTGACTCCTCCTGCACGCTGCCTGCCTACTCTCTGCCCGAGTCGGTCCTCAACAAGATTCGTGAGCAGATCAAGAGTCTGGCCAAGGCGCTCAATGTGGTGGGCCTGATGAACGCGCAATTCGCGGTGCAGGGCGAGAAGGTCTATCTGCTGGAGGTGAATCCACGGGCCTCGCGCACCAGTCCCTTCGTTTCCAAGGCGATCGGCAGGCCGCTGGCGAAGATCGCTGCGCGCTGCATGGCAGGCAAGACGCTGGCAGAGCAGGGCATGGACAAAGAACTGATTCCACCGTACTTCTCAGTCAAGGAAGCCGTCTTCCCGTTCAACAAATTTCCCACGGTTGATCCCCTGCTCGGGCCGGAGATGCGTTCCACTGGCGAAGTCATGGGCGTGGGTGACACGTTTGGGGAGGCTTTCCACAAGGCACTGCTTGGTGGCGGTAACGCAATTCCAAGTTCCGGCACCGCATTTCTTTCGGTGCGCAACGGCGACAAAGGCAAGTCTATCCAGGTCGCCCGTCTGTTGAACGAGCGCGGTTTCAAAATTGTTGCCACGCACGGCACCGCAGCAGAAATTCGCGCTGCGGGCATTGCCTGCGAAGGGGTGAACAAGGTGAAGGAAGGGCGGCCGCACTGTGTGGATATGATCAAGAACGGGCAAATCCAGTTCGTGGCAAATACAACGGAAGGTAAGAAATCCATCGAGGAATCTCGCTCGATCCGCTCTGCCGCGATTCAGCACAAGGTTTGCTATTTCACGACGATCGCGGGCGCCTACGCTGCGGCGGTTTCCATCGAATACCAGGATCGCAAAGAGGTTCGATGCCTTCAGGACCTTCACCGAACCGTAGAGCAGGCTTAGAATTCCGGCTGTTTCGCCCTGCTTGGGCGCGGTCCCCACGTCTTTGCGGCCGAGCGTCTGCGGACACTCTGCAATTTCTTTTTTCTTTTATTAATCTTTCAATATAAAAAAGGTGAACCATGAGCCTAGTGCCCATCACCGTACGTGGTGAACAAATCCTCCGAGAAGAGCTGCGCATTCTCAAGTCCGAGCAGCGCCCCAAAGTGATTGCTGCGATTGCCGATGCGCGAGCTCATGGTGATCTCAAAGAGAACGCCGAGTATCACGCCGCCAAGGAGCAGCAGAGCTTTGTTGAAGGCCGCATCGCGGAGATCGAAGGTAAGCTGTCCTCGGCTCAGGTTATCGATGTCACAAAAATGGGCGACACCGGCAAGGTCATTTTTGGCGCCACGGTGAGTCTGGCTGATGTCGATACCGGCGACGAAATGCGTTATCAGATCGTGGGCGACGACGAGGCGGATACCAAGCAAGGCCGAATTTCCTACAACTCGCCGATCGCGCGCGCGCTTATTGGCAAGGAAGCTGGTGAGATTGCTGAAGTTCTGGCGCCAGGCGGAATTCGCGAACTCGAAATCATAGGCATCGAATATATATAGAGAGCAGCTTACTGACTCTGATCCCCATGTCGCGCAAACGCAGTTCCAGTTCCGCGCGGTGGATCGCGGAACACGAGGCAGACGCCTATGTGCTCGAGGCTCGAAAACGGGGCTTTCGATCGCGGGCGGTATTCAAACTATTGGAGATCAACGAGCGCGATCATGTGCTCAGGCCGGGCCAGACCGTGGTCGATCTGGGGGCTGCCCCCGGGGGCTGGTCGCAGGTGGCGCGACCCATGCTGGGCAAGCACGGCAGGTTGATCGCGCTGGACATCCTGGCAATGGAGCCGATGGAGGGTGTGGACATCCTCACTGGAGATTTTCGAGAAGACACGGTGCTTCAGGCGCTTCAGGCCCAACTTCAGGGTGGCCAAGTCGACCTTGTAATGTCGGATATGGCCCCCAACGTCTCTGGTATCGGAATAGCGGATCAGGCCGGGCAACTTTATTTATGTGAGCTGGCACAGGACTTTGCCGCCAGACATTTGAAACCTGGTGGTGATTTTCTGGTCAAGGTTTTCCAGGGGGAGGGATTTGAGCCCTTTCTTTTGTCTTTGCGGAAAGCATACGACAAGGTCTTGATTCGTAAACCGAAAGCCTCGCGGGCGCGCAGCCGAGAGGTGTATCTGCTGGCGAGGCGTCTGCGCCCGGTGTAAGGTGCTACATGGCGAATACGACACCGCCCAAGTCGGGGCGCTGATTCGTTATTGACTAGGATTAAGACTTTGAACGATTTGGCAAAAAATCTGCTGCTCTGGGTGGTCATACTGGTGGTTCTCATCAGCGTGTTTCAGGGCTTTGCTACGCGCGGCCGCGGTCAGGAGCCGATGCCGTATTCGCAGTACCTGGATTCGGTCAAACAAGGCCAGATCGCTGAAGTACGCATTGCTGGCGACATCATCGCCGGCCAACTCAAGGATGGGCGGCGCTTTGAAACCGTCAGTCCTGAAAGCGACAACGGCGCCATGATCCGGGAACTGATCGACAATGGGGTCAAATTTACCGGTGAGCTGCCCAAGGCCACGCCCTGGCCGCTGCAACTGCTGTTTAATGCATTTCCGATTCTGCTCCTGATCGCGGTATGGGTTTATTTCATGCGCCAGATGCAGGGTGGTGGCGGCGGTCGCGGTGCGATGAGTTTTGGCAAGTCCAAGGCCCGTATGCTCAATGCCGATCAGATCAAGATCACCTTCGCCGACGTCGCTGGCGTTGAAGAAGCCAAGCAGGAAGTCAGCGAGCTGGTCGATTTTCTGAAGGATCCGAGCAAGTTTCAGAAGCTTGGCGGCAAGATTCCGCGCGGTGTCCTCATGGTGGGTTCACCGGGTACGGGCAAGACCTTGTTGGCCCGCGCCATTGCCGGCGAAGCCGGCGTGCCTTTCTTCACCATTTCCGGTTCGGATTTTGTCGAAATGTTTGTCGGTGTCGGCGCTAGCCGTGTGCGCGATATGTTCGAGCAGGCCAAGAAGCACGCCCCCTGCATCATCTTCATCGACGAAATTGATGCGGTTGGCCGCCATCGCGGTGCCGGCCTCGGCGGCGGGCATGACGAGCGAGAGCAGACCCTGAATCAGTTGCTGGTCGAGATGGATGGCTTTGAGGGCAATGAAGGCGTCATCGTCATTGCGGCAACCAACCGCCCGGACGTTCTCGATCCTGCCTTGCTGCGTCCAGGTCGTTTTGACCGACAGGTTGTGGTGCCGCTGCCGGACGTTCGTGGTCGCGAGCAGATTCTCAAAGTGCACATGCGCGCCGTGCCGCTGCACGATGCAGTCAAGCCGAATGTTATTGCCCGGGCAACGCCAGGCTTTTCCGGAGCGGATCTCGCCAATCTGGTCAACGAGGCCGCGTTATTCGCTGCCCGCGCAAACAAGCGTCTGGTCGATCACGAAGATTTTGAGCGTGCCAAGGACAAGATCATGATGGGCGCTGAACGGCGCTCGATGGTCATGTCCGAAGAAGAGAAGAAACTGACTGCCTATCACGAGGCGGGTCACGCCATTGTGGGTTTGAGCGTTCCCGAGCACGATCCGGTTTACAAAGTATCGATCATTCCGCGCGGTCGCGCCCTCGGCATCACCATGTTCTTGCCTGAGGAGGACCGTTACAGCCACACCAAGCAGCGTCTGGACTCCCAGATTTGTTCGCTGTTCGGCGGGCGACTGGCAGAGGAAATGATTTTCGGTGTGGAAAAGATCACTACCGGCGCCAGCAACGATATTGAACGTGCCACCCAGATCGCGCGCAGCATGGTCACCAAGTACGGCATGTCGGATGCGCTTGGGCCCTTGTCTTATGGCGAAGATGACGGCGAAGTATTCCTTGGTAGAAGCGTAACGCAGACCAAAAATGTTTCGGACGACACCGCCAACTCGATTGATCGGGAAATTCGCGCGGTGATCGACAAGAATTACGGCATCGCCAAAAAGATTCTCGAAGACAATATGGGCAAGTTGCATATCATGGCCGAGACCTTGCTCAAGTATGAAACCATCGACGCAGAGCAGCTGCGCCGAATCATGGCCGGAGAAGACCCGGGTGAGCCCGAGAGCTGGAACGACAGTGGCAATCCGGGCAGCCCACCGCCGCCGGCGCAATCGAGTGACGAGGCAAAACCGGTGCCGCCGACTGGCGCGCCCAAGCCTGCCAATCACTGAGTATTTTTTCTGTTTGAGGTACTTGCTCCGGATGTCGGTGGCCTGACGCTAAGGCTGCGCGCCGGCAAAGTGCTGGATATCAGTTCTGCTCAGGTCATGGGCGTGCTCAATCTCACGCCGGATTCTTTCTCTGATGGCGGACGCTGGATGCAGCCGGGTGCCGCACTTGAGCGGGCTCTGCAAATGGCCAATCAAGGTGCTGCAATTATCGATGTCGGAGGTGAATCCACCCGGCCCGGCGCCACTCAGGTGAGTGAGGCCGAAGAGTTGGACCGAGTCATTCCGGTGATTGAGAAGATTGCCAAAACCATCGATTGTCCGATTTCCATTGACACCATGAAGCCGGCTGTTATGCGCGCCGCTTGTGAAGCTGGCGCGAGCATGATCAATGATGTCAGCGCGCTCTCCGCAGACGGTGCAATTGCCGCAGCTCAGGACACCGGGGCTGCGGTTTGCCTGATGCACATGCAGGGCAAGCCCGCCACTATGCAGGCCAAGCCGGTCTACCAGGATGTGCTCGAAGAGGTGAGCCTGTTTTTGCGTCAGCGCATTCAGGCCTGTCTGGACGCGGGAATCAGCGGTGAGTCCATCGTGATCGATCCGGGGTTCGGGTTTGGCAAGACCGTCGACAATAATTTGCATCTATTGCAAGAGATAGAAACGCTGACCCAGCTCGGATTCCCGGTTCTGGTCGGCTTGTCGCGCAAATCCATGTTCAAAACGATTTGTGGCGCGGAGGTGGGAGAGCGAATTTCAGCCAGTCTTGCAGCTGCGACGGTGGCGATTCTCGGAGGCGCCAATATTGTAAGAGCCCATGATGTGGCAGAGACGGTTCAGGCTATAAAAGTGGCTTCGGCCATTCGGAATTTTCGTCTGAGCTGAGGTGCGCCTGGCGCGCAGGCCAGTAGCTTTTGAGCGAGCCTGGCTGCATTGTGAAATATGAAGGATTTATTCAGGACATGTCATTGCTAAAGAGAAAATATTTTGGCACCGATGGCGTGCGCGGACCGGTCGGCAGTGCGCCGATGACCCCGGACTTTGCGCTCAAGCTGGGGTGGGCCGCAGGCCGGGTACTGGCCAAAACCCCGCAGGCACGGGTATTGATTGGCAAGGACACGCGGCGCTCCGGTTATATGTTCGAGTCTTCACTCGAGGCAGGTTTCGCGGCTGCAGGGGTTGAATCCGACATGCTTGGCCCGCTGCCCACGCCGGGTGTTGCCTATCTGACACGCGCGCTACGGGCCCAGGCCGGAGTCGTCATTTCTGCGTCGCATAATCCGCATCACGACAACGGATTCAAGTTCTTCGGGCCGGACGGCAGCAAGCTGAGCGACGAAGTAGAGGCGGAGATCGAGCGGCTTCTGGATCAGCCGCTCGAGTGCGTGCCATCGGATCGATTAGGCCGAGCGCGCCGCATTGACGACGCGCAGGGCCGTTATATCGAATTCTGCAAAAGCAGTTTCCCGGTCAATCTCAGCCTCAAGGGCATGAAGATCGCACTGGATTGCGCCAACGGCGCTGCGTACAAGACCGCCCCAGCTGTATTTTCAGAGCTGGGCGCTGAAGTGATTGTTATCGGTAATAAGCCCGATGGCTTCAATATCAACCGCGACTGTGGTTCAACCCATCTCGATGCCCTGCGCCTGAGCGTGCTCGAGCAGGGCGCGACGCTCGGCATTGCACTCGACGGCGACGCGGATCGTTGTTTGATGGTAAGTGCTGATGGTCGAGTCGTCGATGGCGATGAAATCTTGTTCATCATCGCTCAGGCGCGTCAACGCATCGGCCGACTGCATGGCCCTGTGGTGGGCACCCTGATGTCAAATCTGGGCCTGGAACAGGCCTTGGCGAAATTGGGGATTGAATTTCAGCGCGCCAATGTGGGTGATCGCTACGTTGTTGAGATGCTCAAGGCTGGCGGTGGCGATCTGGGTGGTGAAACTTCAGGACATACTTTGTGCCTGGATCGCGCACCCAGCGGGGACGGCACCGTGACTGCGCTGCAGGTTCTGGCTGCGATGTCAGAGCAGCGCATGACACTAGGGGAGGCAGCCGCGGGAATGAGCAAGTTTCCTCAAGTGCTGATCAATGTGCTTATTACTCAGCCAAGAGACCTCGTGATGCAATCGCCGCAGGTGATCGAGGCGGTCAGGCGAGTCGAAACGCAGCTCGGTCAGCGCGGCCGCGTCTTGCTGCGCCCCTCTGGCACTGAGCCACTGATTCGAGTCATGGTCGAGGCCAGAGAGCTGGAAGAAACCCAGTCCGCGGCTGAGGCCATTGCACAGCAGGTGCGCTCTGCCGCAACCTGAAACATATTTTTGATGGAGACAGAGGAATATATGAAACGCCAATATCTTGTCGCAGGAAACTGGAAAATGAATGGCAGCCTGTCTGCCAATAAAGAACTGGTGTCCGCTATTTCAGCGGGCCTGTACAAGTGTCCGGACGTCGAAGTGCTGGTCTGCCCGCCCGCCGGCTATCTGAGTCAGGTTCGCGAGCTGATTGGCAGCGCAGCGATGAAACTGGGCGCACAGAACCTTTCGGAGCAGGCACAGCCGGGCGCTTTTACCGGAGAAATGCACGGCGACATGATCAGGGATTTGGGCGCAAGCCACGTCATTGTTGGGCACTCAGAGCGCCGCGCGCTGTATGGCGAGAGCAATGAGTTGGTCGCGCAGAAAGTACAAACCGCCATCGCACTGGGCCTGAGTCCCGTTCTCTGCCTAGGAGAAACCCTGGCGCAAAGGGACGGCGGGCAGATGGAAACCGTGCTGAGTCAACAGCTTGGGGCGGTCCTCGAGCTGCTGGGCGCGGAATCTTTTGCCAATATCATCATTGCTTACGAGCCGGTCTGGGCCATCGGGACCGGTCGCACGGCCTCTGCCGAGCAGGCTCAGAGTGCCCATGCCTTCATTCGTGGCCTGATCAGTGATCGCAATGCTACGATAGGCGGCTCTGTGCGCATTCTGTACGGCGGAAGTGTGAAGCCGGGTAATGCGGCGGAGCTTTTTTCCGGCGCTGATGTCGACGGTGGCTTGATCGGCGGCGCGTCCCTCAAGAGTGCAGATTTTCTGGGCATTTGTGAGGCCGCGCAGGCGCAATAAATTCTGGTTCGAGATTCCTTTTTTTGAGAAGGCTGTTTTTCAATGCATACGATTCTGGTGGTGGTGCAGGTTCTGGTGGCGGTGTCGCTGATCGGCCTGATTCTGATTCAACATGGCAAGGGGGCTGACGCCGGCGCTGCCTTTGGTAGCGGTGCCTCCGGAACCGTATTCGGTGCGCGCGGCGCGGCGAACTTTCTGACCCGACTCACCGCCATTCTGGCGACGGGTTTTTTCGTCGCTTCATTGAGCCTGGCCTATCTGGTCAGTGATCGCTCGCCAAAGACCACCAGTGT